>CAYGNB010000155.1:2958-4707 GCA_964351135.1 uncultured Rhodobacterales bacterium
GCCCAGCCGTCGGCATCGCCGTCGTTGAACGTGTCGATCAGATAGGTCTTCGCGGTTTCGACGATCACCCGGTGGTCGGTACGGCTGATCTTGCCGTCCTCTGCCTCGACCTCCAGCACCAGGTCATTGACGCCGCCGCCGAGTTCCACAGCGGCGGTTTCGCCCTCGGCGATGAGATCGCCGTCTTCGTTATACCAGCGATAGGTCAGGCTCTCGCTGTTGGGGTTGCTGGTCCCCGAGGCATCGAGAGCCACGTTGGCGGTGTCCGCACCGGCCTGCGCCTTTGCAATCTGGTCGTGGCCCGCATCGGCAATGGCCTCTGCATCGCGCGCGCCCAGTTCGACGCCGGTATAGGTCTCCTCGTGCCCCACATAGTCGCCGGTCAGCCCGTCGCGGGACATGTCACCATCGCCCCGGCCCCCGCTGAAATACTGGTCCAGTTCGGTGAAATAGGTTTCGGTGTAAAAGGCGTCGTTGGCCGGATCGACCGTGACCAGACGCACCGCGCCGTTGCCGCCATTGCCGCCTTCGGAGGCATCGCCGCTGCCGGTCGCCTCAAGCGATACACCGTTCTGGTAGTTCACCAGGAACTGATACACCGGGTTACCGAAGTCGTTGTAGGACACCACGGTTTCCGCGCCGTCGCCAAAGATATGGCCGCCCGCGGTAAACAGCACGTTGGGGTGTTTGGAGATCACCTCGCGCCAGATTTCCTCGCCGTCCCAGCTGCCTTCGGCATCCCGGCCCAGACCGTAGTTGTAGCCCGCCCCTTCGGCGTTCAGCGGCCCGCCCAGCGGATCGTGACGCCCGTCGAAGTTGTTGTAGGAATGGGTCAGCACCATCACCTTGCGGTCGCCATGCTCGGTCAGCACCTCGTCGGCCCAGCGCAGCACGTCGTCACGGGGACCGAATTCCAGGTTCAGGATCATCCAGCCGGTGCCGTCCGGCGCATCCCACAGGTGATAGTTGTTGTCGTAGCGGTCGGTTTCCTGATCGTAGACCCCGCCAAAGGTCGGGTCCTCGCTCATGTAGCTGGTCGAGAAGGCGTCGTTGTACGCACCGGTGGTACGCACGTTGGACGAACCGCCCGCGCCGATGTCGTGGTTGCCCGGCAGGACCGAGAACGGCACGCCCGCCTCGCGCAGGATGTTCATCGCATCATAGGCGATGTCGAACTCTTCACTGCCAGCATGTTGGGTGATGTCGCCCACATGGGTGACAAAGCCGATGTTCTTGTTGTCGGCATTGTCCGCCAGCCAGGTGGTGATATTGGCAAAGGTGCTTTCGCGCTGCTCGGAGGCATTGCGATCGGCATAATCCTGGGTGTCGGGCAGGATGGCGATGGTATAGGCACCTTCGCCGGCCACGCGCACCCGCAGATTGTCGGTCAGGGACTCGCCCCCGACATCCGCGCTCAGCACCAGGTCAGAGGCACCGAGATCGCCATAGGACAGGGTCAGCACACCGTTTTCGATGGTGGCGGCCACGGCCTCGCCATTGGTGGTAGTGACCGTGAAATTGCCGGCATTCGGGCCGAATACCTCGGCCAGATCAAAGGTCTGGGGCGCATCGCCCTCGGCCACCAGCATGTCCTTCAGGCCCTTCACGGTCGGGATCTCCGGCTCGGGGTCGACCTGCTGCGACAGCAGACCTGCGGTGCCGCTGCCCTGTTCAACGGTCGCGCCATAGCCGTCGAACCCGATCTGCAGTTCGCTGCCGCCCGCGAACGGCCCGTCAGCATCCGCACCG
>CAYGNB010000155.1:4807-7251 GCA_964351135.1 uncultured Rhodobacterales bacterium
GAACCCGATCTGCAGTTCGCTGCCGCCCGCGAACGGCCCGTCAGCATCCGCACCGGCCATGGCTGCAATCGCGTCGGCATCGAGCACCTCTGGGACAAAGCCGAAATGCGACAGGTAGCCGGTGCCAACCTCGCCGTCATTGTCGCCCATCAGCAGGAAACCCGCATCCGCGTCCAGCGAGAACCGCGCGGTGTCGACGGTCTGACTGCCGACCAACGCGCCGTCGATGTATTTGCTGAGCGTGGTGGTGCTGCCCTCGGTTTCGACGGTGATGGCAACGCGGGTCCATGTGTTCAGGGCGACAGCGCCGTTATAGTCGCCGCTGATGCCAACCCCGCCATCGGAACCGCGGATGAACAATTCGCCATCGCTACCGTTTTGCGGGTCGGTCTGGAACAGCGCGTGAAAGCCCGACGGCATATCGGTGAGGTTGATGTCCCAGACCATCGTGTAGCTGGAAACAGCACCGCTGAGCCCAGCGGGCGTGACCAGCAGACCTTCGTTTGCGCCATAGCTGCCATGTTCCATCACGGCGATATCGGCACCGGGTCCTTCGACACCAAGCTGCGACGCGCGGCCAAAGCGGCTGTCGCCTGCGGTCACGATCGATTGCAGGTCCGATCCTTCCAGCACGATGGTGGCCTCACCATAGACGGGGGTGATATCGTTGCCGGCGAAGTTCACCTCAACCGCCCCCGCGCCCGGCGATACCGGGAAAAACCCTGCGGCATCTGGCAGCGGCGCGGCGGAGATGGCGGCGGTGACCGCCTCAAAATCCGGGTCCGCCAGGAAGAATACCGAGGACATGTAGCCCGGCGCGGTTTCGCCGTCGTTGTCCGACAGCAGCAGCAGACCATCGTCGCCCAGCGACCACCGCGTGGTTGCGCCCATGTTGTGGGATTGCATCAGTTCACCGTTCACATAGGTGGTCAGCACGGTGTCGCCATCCTGCTGTTCCACCGTGATCGCGATCCGGTTCCACGCGCCGAGGGCGACGCTGCCGGTGTACTGACCGGAGATGCCGATACCGGCGGTGCCGTCCCCGTTGTTCTTGAGGAACAGATCGCCATCGCCGTCGCCGGTCTGCATCAGGCCGATATAGCCCGTGTCGGTCTCGGGGATCAGCAGATCGAAGGCCACCACATACTGGCTGGCGCCCGCTCCGGGCAGCAGGCGCAGACCTTCGTCTGCCGCGTGCGCCGGAAAGGCGAGGACATTGCTGTCCACACCGCCGATCAGGCTGATACCAAATTCACTGGCTTGTCCGATTTGATGGGTTTCGAAAGAGCTCGGCATGTCATCCTCACGAGAAATGATTCCGGCGACGCCGGATCTTTGAGGCGGAACTTGCAAAGCCGATGGGCATCAGGCAAATCGATTTAGCCACCGCTCCACATCGGAAAAACCTATGAACTTTTTACAAATCCGCGCTTTTCACATGACGGTGCAAGAAGGCGGGGTCGGCCGCGCCGCCAATGCGATGAACGTGAGTCAGCCGACAGTTTCCCAACATATCAAGGACTTGGAGGAACGCAGCAATGTGAAGCTGTTCCAGCGGGTGGGCAACCGGCTGGTTCTGACGGACGCGGGGCGCGAACTCCTTACTGTAACAACCAAGCTAATGGCCGCCTCTGAGGACGTGGACCGGATGCTGGATCGGCAGCACTTTCCCGCAACCGGCAAGTTGAGCCTCGTCAGCGACAGCCCGCGCCTCGCGACGCTGGCGACGCAGGACATGCTGGGGCGGCGTCCCGATCTCAACATAACCCTGCGGCTGTCCACCATGCCCGAGATCGTGGCCGGCGTGGAGGACGGCACCATCGACGCGGGTATTTCGGTCGACCCGCCGCTGGGCGACGCGACGCTGTTGATCCTGCCGATCCGTTCTGACCACCTCTGCGCCGCTCTGGCGCAGGATCACCCGCTTGCCGAGGCAGACAGTATCTCACTGCATCAACTGGCCCGCGAAACACTGGTCTTTCGCGACAAACAATCACGCACGCGCGTATTGGCAGAACGGGCGATGGCGTTCGAGCAGCTCGAACCGCGCCGTGTCATGGATTTCGGCAGCCGCGAGATCATCCGCGAAGCGGTCGCGCACGGCATCGGCGTCGCCATCTTCTGCGCGCTGGACTGCGTGCCCGATTCTCGTGTCCGTTACCTGCCGATCGAGGCCGGGAAGATGAAACTGAGCTTTATCGAGCACGCCATCGTGCGCCGGGACCGCAAGCAACTGCCGGAGATCGCGCTCTTCCTTGAAATCGTCAAGCTGCTGGGACAGGCCCCCCGGCAAGACGTCTGAAAAGGCCCGGCGGGTGCGTCCGCCGGGCCACCCCTGTCAGGCCGCGCCGCGTTGCGGGCACATATCCGCGATATCGATCCCGGCGACCTTCACCGGGTTCTTCATCGCATCGCGGCGGAAAGGCTCGCCCAGTTCCTGGTTG
>CAYGNB010000156.1:0-7247 GCA_964351135.1 uncultured Rhodobacterales bacterium
TGCGGGTGTGGCGCTGTGGGCCGGGCTGGCGCAATCACCAGCGGCGAAAACGCCGTACAAGGATCTCGGCCCGCGTCCCTGTCTGTTTGCGCGCCCGAGCTGCAACGCGGCTGCCAGGCCGGCAAAGCTGCCACCGATGATCGCAACGTCGATCATTGTGCGCCTGCCTCCGCGTGTTCGGGCTGCTTGAGCCTAGCGCGCAGCATATCGAAGCTGCGCTGCAACTCCGGGCGGGAGATGTCGCGGGCGATAACGACAATGCGCGAAGTCGTGCCATCCCCACTCCAATCACGTAACGGCACCGGCGCGTCGAAAACGTGCTGAACGCCATGAAAGACGAATGGAAACTCGATGTCTTCGAGGAAGACGATCCCCTTGATGCGCAGGATGTCAGGGCCACGCAGCGCGATCAAAGTGTCGAGCCATATATCAAAGACAACGTCCGGGATCGGATCGTCAAGGATGATCGAAACGGACTGGATCCGGCTATCGTGGGGCGGGTCGGCGGGCGCCGTCTTTTGTGTGGCCAGGCCGGAAAGGTTGGCCAGCGGGTCGGGCGCGGCTGGCTTGAGCCAGTCAATCCGGTCTTGCGTGCTCGCATCGGGCCGCATGCCGGTAATGCCAAAGAGCGCGCCCGCAGGCACCGCCCCGTGCTCGGCCCGGAGCATTTGCGCTCCCGGATTCAGTGCCTTGAGCCGAGCCTCGAGACCGTTGACAGCGTCCGCTGCCACGAGGTCGGTCTTGCTGATGACGATGAGGTCCGCCATCGCCGCCTGCGACACGGCCTCGAACTGGGTATCAAGCGTTGCCGAACCGTTGGCGGCGTCCGCGACGGTCACCACACCATCCAGTCGGCACGCATGTACCAGCTTTGGGTCTACCGCGAATGTCTGCAGGATCGGACCGGGATCGGCCAGGCCGGTGGTCTCAATGACAATTCGGTCAAAGCTCAGCTCTCCGTCGGCCCGGCGCGACAGCAGGTCCGTGACTGTCCGGCTCAGGTCACCCCGGATCGAACAGCACAAGCAGCCGGATTGCATCAACACGGTCTCTTCGCTGACAGCTTCGATCAGGTCGTGATCGAGACCGGCCTCGCCGAACTCGTTGACGATCACCGCAACGCGCCCCGCACTCGCATCACCCAGAAGGGCGTTGAGAAGTGTCGTCTTTCCCGCCCCGAGAAAGCCGGTCAACAAGGTGACGGGCATCCGCATGTCCATCATGTCCGTCATTGGTCGTTTCCCCCTAGATTCGCAATTATACTGTAATGTTATGTCATAACAATTATGGCGTGCAACCCACCTTCTCCGACGCATCCATCATGTCAGATACGGCGCGAGGAACAGCAGGCTCAGACCCAGTATCAGCCCGCCCCCGACAATGTGCAGCATGGCGGATAGATTCAGGGCCTGAGCCGATCCGGTTGACTGGCCGATCACGATGAAAAGACGCGCCAGACGTCCGCCGGCAGCGACGGTCAAGATGGTCGCCGCTGTCCCCATGGCCATGGCGAGCACCGCAAGAACCCCCGCCCCGAAGGCGTCGAACCGTGCGGCGATCACAAGGACAAAGAGTGCGCCAGTGCAGGGTCGGATAGCGATACTGGCCACGATGGCCAAAGCTTCGCGTATGGAATGCAGCGAGCGCACCTCTTCGACGGTTGGGCCATGTGCGTGGCCGCAACCGCAGGTGTCGTGGCTGTGGCTGTGGCTGTGGCTGTGATGGTGCCCGGTATCGTCCTTCGCCGCTCTGGTCCTTTGGTGCAGGGCCCGCACGCCGCGCAACACCAGAACGAAACCAATGAGAGCAATGGCAACCGCGCTCAGCGGCGCGAGCCAGGTTTCCGTCAGATCCGCCGCATCCCTGGCGTTGATACGCAGGGCAAAGACCAAAAGGCCGACGAGGGCGATTGCTGTACCGGCCTGCGCAAGACTGGACAGAACCGTCAGGCTCGCCAACCGCCGGAACGTCGCCCCGCTTGCCAGTGCTGCGCCACCGATCAGCACCTTGCCGTGCCCGGGACCGATCGCATGCACGACACCATAGCCCGCCGTCGCAAAGCACAGCGTCAGCAATGCCGCCGGCTCCCCTGCCCTTACGGCTCGCAGCGCGCGGGCCATGGCATTCTGAAACTCGCGCTGCTCCGAGGCGGCCCAGCGAAAAACCTGCTCCCAAGGCAAAACGAGCCAAAGGCCGAAGCCAACAGCCAGAAACACCGCAAGGAACCAATACGCCTTCAGTTGCATGTCAGCATGATTTCATCGGCAAACAGACGCCCGACATTCGCCTGCTCGGGCATTTCCTCGCGCGAAAGCGCCGCAAGCTGCTTTTGAAGCGCGGCGGTCGCCGCATCGGCTTCAAAGGGGACGATGGTCGCCCGGCAGGGACTTGACCCAGCCGCCGGGTCGATGATGCCGGTGGCAGTGTAGGCATAGTAGTAGGTCGGATCATAGAGCCGAAGGATCGCCGACTCGAAGGACAGATCGAGAGGCTCGTTCAGCGGCAGATCGAAGCGGACAACGATCCGATCGCCGCGCATCTTTGCCGACGCATTGGTCGGTTTGGCAAGCTTGATCGGTCGCCGGTCTGCGTCGAGATACACGTCGCCATTGTAATCTTCTGGCCAGTCGGTCTCTCCCGACGCGACCTTGGCCAGGTCTTCGTCGTTCAGGACACCGTCGCCGTCGGCATCAAGATCCAGAATATCGAAAAGGGCCAGGGTGGTGAATTCGTCGTACTTCCATGCAATGTGAAGGGACAACAGGCGTGACGCATTGGTGTCAAAGCCGACTTCCGCGTCAACGAAGACATGCGGGTGAGCGGCTGCTTGTCCGGTTACGCCGAGGAACGGCAACAATATGAAAAGAAAACGGCGCGGCACTGTTTTCAGACCTTTTCCGATCGCAGGTTGAATGCCGCGCCTTCGTGATTACGACAAGCAGTCAGCAAGCGAGTTAGCAAGATTCCGCAACAGCTGCGGGTAAAGACCCGCACCCGTCTCAAGGCTGGAACCAAGCGGATCGAGTACGGCCGTATTGGCCTCGGTGCCGTCCATCACGGTGGCGACCAGTCCCGGGTTGAACTGCGGCTCGGACAACACGCACTGAATGCCCTCATCCCTGACACGACCCTGGATTTCGGCAATGCGTTCAGGGCTGGGATCGGCTGCATCCCCGATCGAGATCGCACCCGAGGCGGGGAAATCAAAGGCCGTTTCGAAATATTGGTAGGCGTCGTGGAAAACGATGAACCGACCGTCACGCACCGGATCCAGGATCGCGTTCACCTCGGCCGACACTGCAGTGATCTCTTCTCGGGCGGCCGCCGCATTGGCAAAGTATGCGCTGGCATTGTCAGGATCGGCGGCGGACAGCTGCGATGCGATCACGTTGAGCCAGTTCGCGGCGTTTTCGGGTGAGAGCCAGGCATGGGGATCATGTTCGCCATGGGCGTGATCATGGTGATGGTCATCCGCCTCGGCATGCTCTTCATGATCGTGATCATTTCCTTCGGCGTGTTCCTCGTGGTCGTGCGCCTCGTCGTCCGCATGTTCCTCGTGGTCATGATCGTCATGTTCGCCCTCGGCGTGCTCTTCATGATCGTGGCCTTCACCGTGCTCGTGTTCCTCGTCGCCATGAGAATGTGCCTCGAACAGCGCGCCCTCACGGAACTCCAAAAGCACCGTTCCATCGGCATCGAGGAGCTCGGTGACCGCAGCATCGTCCGCCAGAGTTTCGATGGACTCCTCCATCCATGGCGTCAGATCTTCGCTAATCCAGAACACCAGATCAGCATCTTGCAGCGCTTGCGCCTCGGAGGGTCGAAGACTGTATTCGTGCGGCGAGGCGCCCGGTTGGACGATCAGCGATGGTGTGCCGACACCGTCCATCACGCGCGCAACCAGGGAATGCACCGGGGCGATATCAACGGCTACGCGCGGGACGTCGGCCATGGCGGTCCCGGCCAAGAGCGAAGCAGTTAGGGAGAGCGGCATCAGGTATCTGGACATTGGCACTTTCAGGTGATTGTATAACATTACGAGCCCGATACAAGAAATGAGATAACATGACAAGTCATGGATATCAGGAGAAGTCAGAAGCAGGGCAGGCAACGCCTGGGCCTGTCGGATTCGACGCGCATGATCACGACCAGTGTGTCAGAACAGCTATTACTGAGGCCGAGGCACATTGTGCCGCCGCGGGCTTGCGCTTCACCCCGGTGCGACGCGCAGCTCTTGAAATCCTTTTGCGCGAGCATCGCGCGTTGGGCGCGTACGAGTTGCTGGACCGCTTGCGCGATGCCGGATTCGGCGGTCAGCCACCCGTAGCATACCGTGCGTTGGATTTTCTCGTCGAGAATGGTTTCGTGCACAAGATCGAGCGGCTCAACGCCTTCATCGCCTGCGCGCATCCCGGCGCGAGCCATTCCCCAGCCTTTCTGATCTGCCGCAAATGCGATGCGGTCGCCGAAGCGCATTCGGCCCCAGCGCGCGGAACGCTTGGCGATGCAGCCCGAGCCACGGGATTCAAGATCGAGCGAACCGTGGTCGAGGCGCTCGGCGTCTGCCCGTCCTGCGCGGCGAAGTCCGACACATGAGCCTTCTGAATGTCGAACATCTGAGCGTTCGCTACGGCGCGACGGAGGTCTTGCGGGATGTCAGCCTGAGCGTGGAGCCCGGTGAGATCGTCACTATTGTCGGCCCAAACGGATCGGGCAAGACGACGCTTCTGCGGGCGATCGTGGGTGCGGCATCCGCCACTGCGGGCCGGATCACACATGCGCCGGGTTTGGCTCTGGGCTATGTTCCTCAACGGCTTCACGTTGACCCGACGCTCCCGATCACCGTGACGCGTTTCCTATCATTGCCTGGTGGCGCCACGCGGTCAGACAAGGTGGCGGCGCTGGCGCGCGCGGGTGTGCCGGACCTTGCGAACCGCCAGATGTCGCAGCTTTCCGGCGGGCAACTGCAGCGTGTCCTGCTGGCACGTGCCCTGGTGGCAAAACCACAGCTCCTGTTGCTCGACGAACCGACAGCGGGGCTCGACCAGCCCGGCTCCGCCGCGTTCTATCAGTTGATCGACGACGTGCGCCGCGAAACCGGTTGCGCTGTGCTGATGATCAGCCACGAATTGCACGTCGTCATGGCGGCCTCCGACCGGGTCATCTGTCTGAACGGTCATGTGTGTTGTCACGGCACGCCCGAGCATGTCTCGTCTGCGCCGGAATACCAGGCACTCTTCGGGACCGGTACCGGCGGCGCTCTCGCGCTCTATCGACACGATCACGACCACACGCACGACCACAAGGAACCGCATGGGACCGACCACGATCACCACAAGATAGAGGCGGCCGAGTGATGCTGGATGATTTCATGACACGCGCCACCCTTGCCGGCATCGGCGTGGCGTTCGCAGCAGCCCCGTTAGGCAGTTTCGTAGTCTGGCGTCGTATGGCCTATTTCGGCGACGCCACGGCCCATGCTGCGATCCTGGGCGTCGCACTTTCGCTGGCGCTGGATATGTCCATCTTCCCCGGCGCAATCGCCGTCGCTCTCGTTATGGCGTTGACAGTCTCCGCACTCAGCGGGCGAGGGTATGCAATGGACACGCTCCTTGGTGTTCTGGCGCATTCGGCACTGGCCTTCGGTCTGGTTGCAGTGTCGTTTCTGTCAGGCATCCGGATCGACCTGATGGCCTATCTCTTCGGGGATATTCTGGCTGTCTCGCGCGGTGATCTCGCTGTGATCTGGGGTGGGGCCGCGCTGGTCGTTGGGTTGATAGCCTGGCGCTGGCCTGCCCTGCTGACATCGACTTTGAATGACGAACTGGCCTATGCGAGCGGTATCGACCCAAAGCGCGAGCAACTGGTGCTGACTCTGTCGCTCGCCATCACGGTGGCTGTGGCGATCAAAGTCGTGGGCGTCTTGCTGATCGCGGCAATGCTGATCATTCCAGCCGCCGCCGCGCGGCCATTGTCTCGAACGCCCGAAGGTATGGCTTTGATCGCAGCCGTAATCGGCAGCGCATCCGCGATAATCGGCCTCCGTGCGGCTTATGTGTTGGACACCCCGGCCGGACCGTCGATCGTCTGCGTCGCGGCATTGTGCTTCGTGGCTACGAGCCTGTTTAGGATACTACGATTGGGTGAAAGCACGGGATAAGCAGGGCCATTATCATTGCCGGGTCGGCGGCTGGTTTCGAGGCCCTGAGCGGCCCGTGCTGAACCGCCTGGACACCGTCTACGGAGTGCACGCCCTGCCACGACGATCATGATACCGAGCGGAATCTTCACACACATTCAACTCGGTACGTGACAAGTTGGCGTCATGAACAAGAGCACCGCACTCAAGAGATCTGCGACCACCGGTCGCTTCGTGACCAAGCCGTTAGGTAAGGACAAAGCCACGAAATTTGCCAGAGTTGAGCGTCTTACGACCAGTCCGAAATCCGCCAAGACTCTCAAGGCCTATTCCGATCGCGGACTCAAAGGCGATGCACTTCGTCCGGCGATTACCGGTTCCTTCGCGACCCGAAAACGGAAATGAGTCGGTACGACATCACAGAGGACCCTCTCTGTTAGCCGGGTACCAGCGTTCTTCGGAACAAGGCCGACCTGACCGATCACGATGAGCTTGATCAGTTCGAGCGGCTCATGTTCCTTACTCGATCCGAGGAGCCGCTGCCCGAAGGTGCGCTCGACCATGAGCACGATCGGGCGATCCATCACCACTTCCGCCTAGACGTCTACGCGTGGGCCGGACAAACAAGACAAATTTGAACTGCCAAGGGTGGGAACTGGTTCTTCTATCCAGAGTACATCGACGCCGAGATGACCGCATTTTTCGTGAACTCTGTCCGTCGTCAGGGATTTTTGGACAGATGGCAGCCTGAGCCAAGAGAGGATCTGGCTCATCTGTTTGGTCTGATTATGCGGCGGATTTGCGGCGAAGCAAGCGTCGCGTTTCGATGGTCTTTCGTTTGATCCTTTCTCGTTGTTTCAGAATGGTTTGTCCGCGTCCGAAGTAGACATCGGCCGGGTAAGGTTCTGCAGGCTTTCATGGTAGCGCCGGTGGTTGTGGTGATCGACGGAAGGCGTCGATTTTCTGCCTGAGATCGCCGGGCAGGTAGTAGTTCTCATCCGTCTGACGCCACCGCTCTGACAGCGCCCCACCACACAACTTGGCTGGCCAATATCCATGAATCCTGTTGAATTTGTGGTCTCAAAGGCTTTCCCTGTGCCAAGGAGGG
>CAYGNB010000157.1:0-7212 GCA_964351135.1 uncultured Rhodobacterales bacterium
TGCCGGTGGGCAACGCGACCCTGGGCCGTATCCTGAACGTCGTCGGCGAACCGGTAGACGAAAAGGGCCCGGTGAACGCATCGGAAACGCGCCCGATTCACGCAGAAGCGCCGGAATTCGCGGAACAGTCCACGGAATCGGAAATCCTGGTCACCGGCATCAAGGTGGTGGACCTTCTCGCGCCTTACTCGAAGGGCGGCAAGATCGGCCTGTTCGGCGGCGCCGGCGTCGGCAAGACGGTTCTGATCATGGAACTGATCAACAACATCGCCAAGGTGCACTCGGGCTTCTCGGTGTTTGCCGGTGTGGGCGAACGGACCCGTGAAGGTAACGACCTGTACTGGGAAATGATCGAATCCAACGTGATCAAGCCCGACAATCTGGAAGACAGCCAGGTGGCGCTTGTTTACGGCCAGATGAACGAACCTCCGGGAGCCCGTGCCCGCGTGGCGCTGACCGGTCTGACGCTGGCCGAACAGTTCCGCGACCAGTCCGGGACCGACGTGCTGTTCTTCGTCGACAACATCTTCCGCTTTACCCAGGCAGGGTCCGAAGTGTCGGCGCTGCTGGGCCGTATTCCGTCGGCCGTGGGCTATCAGCCGACGCTGGCGACCGATATGGGCGCACTGCAGGAACGCATCACCTCGACCAAGCAGGGCTCGATCACCTCGGTGCAGGCCATCTACGTGCCTGCCGACGACCTGACCGACCCGGCGCCGGCGACCTCGTTTGCCCACCTCGACGCCACCACCGTTCTGTCGCGTGCGATTTCGGAACTCGGCATCTATCCCGCCGTGGACCCGCTCGACTCGACCTCGCGGATTCTCGACCCGGCAATCGTCGGCGAAGAGCATTACCAGGTGGCGCGCGACGTGCAGGGGATCCTGCAGCGCTACAAGTCGCTCCAGGACATCATTGCCATTCTCGGCATGGATGAACTGAGCGAAGAGGACAAGCTGACCGTGGCCCGCGCCCGGAAGATCCAGCGTTTCCTGTCGCAGCCCTTCGACGTGGCCGAAGTGTTCACCGGTTCGCCCGGCGTTCAGGTGCCGCTCGAAGAAACGATTGCGTCGTTCAAGGCGGTTGTGGCCGGTGAATACGACCACCTGCCCGAAGGCGCCTTCTACATGGTCGGCGGCATCGACGAGGTGATCGCAAGGGCCGAGAAGATGGCCGCCGACGCGGCCTGAGGAGAGCTGAATGGCTGACACGATGCAATTCGACCTGGTGAGCCCGGAGCGGAGCCTCGCGTCGCTCCAGGTCACCTCGGTCCGCATTCCGGGTGCCGATGGCGACATGACGGCGATGCCCGATCATGCCCCCGTCATCACCACGCTGCGCCCCGGCATCCTGTATGTGGAAAGCGCGGAAGGTACGGCGGAATACGCCGTGACGGGCGGGTTTGCCCAGATCGCATCGTCCGGCACCTCGGTGCTGGCCGAAAAGGCGATGCCGGTGGCCGAGGTGAAGGCCGAGGATCTCGACGCGATTGTCGCCGAGGCCGAGGCTGGCGTGAAAGACACCGAAGGTGCCGCGCGCGACGCAGCTGAGAAGCTGCTCGCTGACCTGGCCGCGCTGCGGGCTGCGCTGAACGTCTGACGCACCCGATCCTGCGGATCTGAGTTCCAGCCGGCCCCGGACGCGGGGCCGGTTTTCTTTTGGCAATCACAAATGGTCCGATAAGACTTTTCGGGCTGCTCTGCACGGCTCCGGGCGGGTTCAATTCGGCTACGGTCCTGTTGATCCTGCGGCCCGCGCTTGTCTGGTACGCGGCAGGCGGGCAGGGTGTCGTTTGACCGAGACATGTATTTCTACCACCCGGTGATCGCGCGTTGACACACGTCTGGGTTGCGGAAATTGTAGATACATGAAGAAGTTACAAAATCACCTCATCGGGATTGAGCAGGGCGAGGTCTGGATGTTTTCCGACTTCCAGCATGGGGGGGAGATGTGGACCGGTAACGGCCCCCGCGAAAGCTGCAAGACGGTTCGTTTTCCGACCGCCTTTCGCAGCGCGCCTGCGGTGCAGTTGGCCGTATCGTTGTGGGATGTGTCTCCCGAGGCGGCGCTCCGGGCCGAGCTGCGCGCACGCGATATTGCGCCCGACGGGTTCAAAGTGGTGTTCAATACCTGGGGCGACACACGTATTGCGCGGCTGCGCGTGGCATGGATGGCCATCGGTGAGGCCACCCATGACGATGACTGGGAACTGGACTGAGATTATACGTGGTTGCAGTCAGCCGGCGCTGTAGAGGGCTTCGTAGATAGGCCCGAGCGTATCGTCGTCGAACAGCGACGAGACCGATGTGCCGTTCCAGATGTTCAGGATCGCCTGGGTGAACAGGGGGGCGGTGGGCACGATACGGATATTGGCGCAGGATTTGACCTGTTCGCTCGGCTGGATCGAATCCGTGATGACCAGCGATTTCATCACCGATTTCCCGACCCGTTCGACCGCCGGGCCGCTCATCACCCCGTGGGTGATGTAGGAATGGACCTCGTTGGCGCCGTTTTCCATCAGTACTTCGGCGGCCTTGCACAGCGTGCCGGCGGTGTCGCAGATGTCATCGACGATCAGGCAGGTCTTGCCCTTCACGTCGCCGATGACCGTCATTTCAGCGATTTCACCGGGTTTTTCGCGGCGCTTGTCCACGATCGACAGCGGGGCATTGATCCGCTTGGCCAGTTCGCGGGCACGGGCAACGCCACCGACATCGGGTGATACCACCATCAGTTCGTCCATGCGGTCGCTGAAGGTGGCCTTGATGTCCAGCGCAAAGACCGGTGAGGCATAAAGGTTGTCCACGGGGATGTCGAAGAACCCCTGAATCTGGGCGGCGTGCAGGTCCATCGTCAGCACCCGCTCGATCCCGGCGCCGGCGATCATGTTCGCCACCAGCTTGGCGGTAATCGGTGTGCGTGCCTTGGTGCGGCGATCCTGGCGAGCATAGCCGAAATAGGGGATTACCGCTGTGGTGCGGCGGGCCGAGGAACGCCGCAGCGCGTCGGCAATGACCAGCAATTCCATGAGGTTATCATTGGCCGGGTTCGAGGTCGGCTGGATGATGAACATGTCCTCGCCACGGACGTTTTCATAGACTTCGACAAAGATCTCGGCGTCGTTGAAACGTTCTACCCGGGCATCGACCAGCCCGGTGTGGACGCCCCGGTGCATGGTCATTCGCCTGGCGATGGCCTGGGCCAGAGGCAGGTTGGCATTTCCCGAAATAAGTTTCGGTTCAGTCAGAGTCGTCATGTGCTGAATTCCCCGGCAGCTAGGGCATGTGACAGATTCGTGATGGTTGACACCGCTTAGCACGGGGCTACCGTCGCGCCAAAGCGTTTGCCGTGAGAGGAGACCTGGATGGCCCATATCGATTACTTTTTCGCAACAATTTCGCCGTTCACCTACCTCGCCGGCACGCGGTTGGAGGAAATCGCCGCCCGGCACGGTGCCACCGTCACTTACAAGCCGCTGGACATCATCGCGCTGTTCGGCCGCACCGGCGGCCAGCCCCCCAAGGATCGGCACCCGTCGCGGCAGCAGTACCGCCTGCAGGAAATGCAGCGGCAGGCCAGAAAGGCCGGGTTGCCGCTGAACCTGAAGCCGGCGCATTGGCCCACCAATGCGGCCCCGGCTGCCTATGCGGTGATCGCGGCGCAAAAGGCCGGGGGCGGCGATCTGGGCGCGCTTGCACATGGGCTGACACGGGTCTGCTGGGCCGAGGACCGCGACGTGGCCGACGATGCCGTGATCCGTGATTGCCTGTCGGCGGCGGGGTTCGACCCGTCGCTGGCCGATAGCGGCCTGCTGGTGGGCGCCGAAACCTATGCGGCCAATCTCGAAGAGGCGGTGGAGCGCGGCGTGTTCGGCGCGCCCTTCTACATCACCGATGACGATGCGCGGTTCTGGGGGCAGGACCGGCTCGACGATCTCGACGCCCATCTCGCGGAACTCGCGGCGTGAGCGGCGGCGGCGCCATTCCGCAACCGCTCTTTGTTCGCAGTTTCGGGCAGGGGCTGCGCCGTGCGCTGGCGTTGCATTGCACGATTGCCCATTCCGGCGCGTGGCGTGGGCTGGCGGCGCAGATGGACAGCGAGGTCACGCTGGTTGCGCCGGACATGCTGAGCCACGGGCGCAGTCCCGATTGGGATCGTCAGGGCGATTTTCCCGACCGGATGCTGGAGGCGGTCGAGCCGCTGTTGGAACCCCGCATGGACGTGATCGGCCATAGCTTCGGGACCACGGTCGCGTTGCGGCTGGCGGTCGATCACCCCGAACGGGTGCGCAGCCTGACGCTGCTCGAACCGGTGATGTTCTGCGTCGCGATTGCCGACGCTCCCGACGTCATCGCCTCCCACGATGCCGAGATCAGACCGGTTTTCGAGGCGCTCGATGCCGGTGACGACGCGTTGGGCGCGCGGCTGTTCAACCGTATGTGGGGCGATACCGGCGGGCCGCGCTGGGACCAGATGCCCGAACAGATGCGTGCCGCGATGGTGCGCGGCATTCATGTCCTGCCGGCGTCCAGTTCAGCGACGAACGAGGACAAGCCGGGATTGTTGAAGCCCGGCGTCCTGGATCGGCTGACGATGCCGGTGGCGATCCTGCGTGGCGGCGCCAGCCATCCCAGCATGATACCGATCTGCGACGGGCTGGCCGCCCGGATCCCGGGCGCCCGCAACATCGTGGTCGACGGCGCGGGGCACATGCTGCCGGTCACCCACCCGGCGGAAACGGCGGCGCATGTACGTGCGCTTTTCGCCGAGGCTCCTGACTGAGCGGTAGCCGTCAGAGCAACGACAGGAACCGGTCGATCTCGGTTTGCGGGATCGACCAGTCGCAGACCAGCCGGCAGGCCAGCATTTCGGTTTCGTCCGCACCATCCAGCGCGGCGGTGCCCCACAGGTGATAGATCGCGCCCGCGTCGTGCAGGCGGCGATGGGTGGCGCGCGGGAAACTCGCAAAGACGATATTGGCCTGCGGATCGTGCAGGAACTGCGCGCCTTTCATACGTAACCCCCCGGCCAGTCGGGCGCAATTCGCATTTGCCTGCCGCGCGGTGGTCAACCACAGGTCGTCCCGCAGATAGGCCGCCATCTGTGCCGACAGATAGCGATGCTTGGAAAACAGGTGCGCGCCGCGTTTGCGCCGCAACTCGAATTCCCATGCCTTGGCGGGGTCGAACAGGATCACCGCCTCGACCCCCATGCAGCCATTCTTGGTCGCGCCAAAGCTGAGCGCCTCGATGCCCGATCTCCAGGTCATCTCGGCCGGGCTGCAACCCAGCGTTACCAGCGCATTGGCAAAGCGCGCGCCGTCCATATGCACCGGCAGGCCGAACTCGCGCGCCACGCCGCTCAGCGCGCGCAGATCGTCCGGCGAATAGACACTGCCGCGTTCCGTGGCCTGGGTGATCGACACCGGCCCCCGTTTTGGCCCGTGCACCCCACGCGTTCCTTCGGCCGAAATTGTGGCGCGCAGGGCCTCGGCGCTCATCCGGTCGCCGCCCGGCACCAGTGTCAGCTTGGCTCCGCCGGTGAAGAATTCCGGCGCGTTGCATTCGTCTTCGTGGATATGGGCGACGGGCGAACAGAACACGGTTTCATAGGGCTGGCCCAACGTCGCCAGCGCGAGCGAATTGGCCGCCGTTCCCGTCGCGACCAGATAGACCGCCGCCTCGGGCGCCTCAAAGACATCGCGCAGGCGCGTCCGGACCTCGTCCATCAGCGCGTCATCGCCGTAGGCGCTGGCATAGCCTGTGTTGGCATCCGCCAGCGCGGCCATGATGTCGGGATGCACCGGCCCGGAATTGTCGGAGGCAAAGAACATTACAACGGCTCCTCGATGATGTGATCTTCCCAGTCGTCTTCGTCCACCTCGAATTCGGACACGGTCATGTTGCGTACCGAAATCCCGGCGCTGTGCACGGTTTCCGGATCGCCCGAGATCAGCGGATGCCAGTCGTAGAGGGGGCGGCCCTCATGGACCAGCCGATAGGCGCAGGTGGCGGGCATCCAGTAGAGATTGCTCTCGATGTTCGACGGCGACAGCACGATGCAGTCGGGGACGAACTGGTGGCGGATTTCATACTGTGCGCAACGGCAGGTCGCGTCGTCCAGCAGGCGGCAGGCTACGCGGGTCAGCGCCACCTCGCCTGTCTCCTCGTCCTCGAGCTTGTTCAGGCAGCATTTGCCGCAGCCGTCGCATAGCGCCTCCCACTCCCGCTGGGACAGGTCGCGCATTTTCTTGCGCTCCCAGAACCGTGGCGGCAGCCCGGTGCGGTCGATCGGATCGCTCACAGCGCCGCCAGCAGGCCGCGGGCGCGGTCGCAATCGGCCTGCATCTGCGCGATCAGCGCGTCGAGCCCGTCAAATGTCGCTTCGGGGCGCAGGTAATCGACCAGCGCGACCGACAGCGTGGCGCCATAGAGATCGCCCGAGAAGTCGAACAGGAAGGTTTCGAGATTGGGCACGTTGCCGCCGAACATGGGACGGATACCCAGGCTGGCCGCGCCCCGGTAACTGCCGGCACTGGGGCCGTCGAGCACATCGACCAGCACCGCATAGACGCCGAAGGCGGGGCGATGCAGCCCCTCGATCGAGATGTTCGCGGTCGGAAAGCCCAGTTCGCGGCCGCGCTGTTCGCCACCGACCACCTGGCCCTCGATCCGGTGCCAATGGCCCAGCATCGCCGCGGCATCGCGCGGACGGCCCTCGGTCAATGCGGCGCGGATCGCCGACGAGGACACCACATGCGGGCCTTCTTCGAGCAAGGGCGCAACGGTGACGCCGAAGCCCAGTTCCGCGCCCAGCCGGACGAGGTCGTCGGAACTGCCGGCGCGTGCCTTGCCGAAACAGAAATCCGCGCCGACCACGACATGGGCGAGGCCAAGCCCTTGGGCCAGCACCTCGCGCGCGAAGGCATCCGGCGTGAGGCCCGCCAGCGCGGCGTTGAAATTGAGCTCATACAGCCGTTCGACACCCAGTTTCTGCAGCCGGTGCGCCCTTGCGTCGCGGCTCATCAACCGGAAGGGCGGGGCATCGGGGGCAAAGAACTGGCGCGGATGCGGTTCGAAAGTCAGAACACCCAGCGGCGCTCCGGGGGCGGAGTCACGGGCAAGCCGAATCACCGACTGGTGGCCGATATGCACGCCGTCGAAATTGCCGATCGCAACGCTGGCACCCCGGTTCGGGGGATCGACGAACTGA
>CAYGNB010000158.1:0-7171 GCA_964351135.1 uncultured Rhodobacterales bacterium
ACCGGGGTGTCGCGCAGCAACGCGCGCGCGATCACCACGCGCTGGCGCTGCCCGCCCGACAGGGCCGAACCGCGCGGTCCCACCTGGGTATCCAGCCCGTCGGACAGCTTGGACAGGAAATCGGTGATATGGGCGGCGTCGAGAACGTCCAGCAACTGGTCGTCGCTGACATCGGTGCGGCCCAGCAGGATGTTTTCGCGCAGCGTGTCGTCGAACAGCAGCGCTTCCTGGCTGACCACGGAATAGAGGTTGCGCAGATCTGGCAGCGCCATGTCGCGCACGTTCACGCCGCCCACGCAGACCGTGCCCTCCTGCGGGTCCACGAGCCGGGTGAGCAGGTTGAAGATGGTCGATTTACCCGCACCCGACGCGCCCACCAGCGCCGTTGTCCGGCCCGCGCCGGCGTGCAGCGACAGCCCGCGCAGAACCTGTGCGTCGCCATAGCTGAGCGACACGTTGTCCAGTTCGATTTCGGGCAGGCCTGTGGGGGGCGATACGGGATTTTCGGGTGAGGTGAGCAGGATCGGTGCGTCGAACAGTTCCTTGATCCGTTCGAGTGCGGCCGCCGCCGCCTGCCAGGTGCCGCTGATCGAGGCCAGCCGCCGCATCGGGTCGAAGGCCAGACCGATCGCGGTAAAAAAGGACATGAACTGTCCGACGGTCTTTTCTCCGTCGATGATCTCCGACCCGCCGATCAGCAGCACCCCCATGAACCCGATCCCGGCCATTACGTCGATCATGCCGGTGATCGACGCGGTGCCGAACGAGGCGCGGATCTCGGAGTAGACGAAGCCGTCCATGCGGTCCTGAAACCGCTTGGCCTGATAGCGTTCGAGGTTGTTCAGCTTGATCGGCACGATGCCGTGAAAGATTTCGTCCAGCCGCGTCGCCAGTGCCGCACCCAGATCGCGGGCCGCCGCCGCCTTCTTGCGCACATAGCGCTGGGCCATGCCGATGGGCAGGAACATCAGCGGCACACCGACCAGCATCACCAGCGTCCAGCGCCAGTCCACGTTCACCGCGACGCCCAGCAGCACGACCAGCGAAATCAGGTCCCGCCCGGCCCCGGTGATCACCGCGCGCCACACGTCGTTGACCGCGTTCACGTCCGATTGCGTGCGCTGGATCAGGAACCCGGGCGGATGGATCTGGTGAAAGGCCGTATCCTGCCGGATCAGACGCGCCAGCAGGTCGCGGCGCAGATCTGCGGCGGTCAGTTGCGAGATACGCGTTAACAGCACCTTTTGCGCCACACCCGCGCCGCCACGGACACAGAACAGCACCAGAAACGCCACCGATACCCAACCCAGCGCCTCGGCATTGCCGGCCACAAAGACCTGGTCGAACATCGGCTGCATCATGTAACTGACCGCGCCCACCATGCTGCCTTCGAGCAGCATGAACATCAGGGCGACGGCCAGTGTTCCCATGTGACGGCGCAGATAGCCGCGCCAAAGCCAGCCCAGCAACTCGGTCGAGGATTTCGGCGTTTGGCTCATCTGGTGGGAAGCAGGGCTGTCGCGTGTGGCATGGCCGGTCCGGTGTCGCTCGTTCTTTCTCGTGCCCGCGGTCGATGGCGGTACGGTCGTTGGTTTGCGGCTGGCACTGAGCCGGGATTCGCTTCGCGCCAGTTTAGCGCCGAAAACGCCGGTGTGAAGGTGCGGGCGCCACTGCCCTGTCCGGGGGGAATTGACGCCGGATCGCGCGGCGATACTGTGGCGCCGAACAGCGAAGGAGACAGGGCTGATGACCGTGCAGGCATTTCGGGCGCAGGGGCGCGACTATCTGGCGATCCCGGGTCCGTCGGTGATGCCCGAAGCGGTGTTGCAGGCCATGCATCGCCCCGCACCCAACATTTATTCCGGCGAGCTGGTCGAGATGACGCACGGGTTGCTTCCCGACCTGAAACGGGTGGCGGGCACCCGCCACAAGGTCGCGATCTATATCAGTAACGGCCATGGCGTCTGGGAGGCTGCGCTGGCCAACACGATTGCGCCCGGCGACACCGTGCTGGTGCCGGCCACCGGCAGTTTCGGTCACGGCTGGGCCGATGTGGCGCAGGGGCTGGGCGCTCAGGTCGAGCTGCTCGATTTCGGCAAATCCACCGCAATCGACCCCGCGCGCGTCGAAGCGGCGCTGCGCGAGGACAGCAGCCACCGGATCAAGGCGGTGCTGGCGGTGCACGTGGACACCTCCAGTTCGGTACGCAACGACATTGCCGCCCTGCGTCAGGCGCTGGACGCCGCCGGTCACCCGGCGCTGCTGATGGCCGATTGCATCGCGTCGATGGGCTGCGACCGGTTCGAAATGGATGCCTGGGGCGTGGATGTCAGCATCACCGCCTGCCAGAAGGGGCTGATGGTGCCCCCGGGCATCGCCTTTGTTTTCTTCAACGATCGCGCGGCGGCGGCGCGGGCGTCGCTCGACCGCGTCAGCCCTTACTGGGACTGGACGCTGCGTGCCGATCCGGAGGTATTCTATCAGCATTTCGGCGGCACCGCGCCGACCCATCATCTGTACGGGCTGCGCGTGGCGTTGGACATGATCCTCGGCGAGGGGCTGGAGGCGGTCTGGGCGCGCCATGAACGGCTCGCCCGCGCGATCTGGGCGGCGTGCGAGGTCTGGGGGCGTGGCGGGCCTTTGCGCCTGAACGTGGGCGATGCCGGGCAGCGGTCGCACGCGGTTACGTCGCTGAACCTGCCGTCGCCGCAAGGCACGGCGCTGCGCGACTGGTGCGAAGCCAACCTGGGCCTGACACTGGGGATCGGGCTGGGCATGGCCGCTCCCGGCGACCCCGCCTGGCACAGGTTCTTCCGGCTGGGACACATGGGGCATGTGAACGGGCAAATGATCCTCGGGCTGCTTGGCGGGATCGAGGCCGGGATGCTGGCGCTGGACATTCCCCACGGGACAGGCGCGATTGCGGCGGCGGCCGAGGTGATCGCCGGCGGCTGAGCCCGCTCAGCCCCGCGCCTGCGCCAGCGCAGCCGGCAGCGCGGCGGCAAAGGCGTCGAGCTCGCCTGCCCGCCCGCAACTGATGCGGATGCAGCGATCCTGCGGCACGGCAAAGGGCATCCGCGCAAATATCCCGCGGTCGACCAGCCCGGCCAGAACCGCGCAGGCGAAATCCCCGTCGCGCCCACAATCGATGGTCACGAAATTGGTGGCCGAGGCCAGCGGCACCAGCCCGTTGTCCCGCGCAATCGCGCCGATACGGTCGCGGGCGGTGGCGATTTCGCCCCGCACATGGGTCAGCCAGGCGTCATCGGCCAGCGCCGCCAGCGCCCCGGCCTGGGCCACGCGGTTCATGCCGAAATGGTTGCGCACCTTGTTGAAGGCCGAGACCAGCCCCGGCGCCGCGATGCCATAACCGACCCGGGCGCCTGCCATGCCGTATGCCTTGGAAAAGGTGCGGAACCGGATCAGGCGCGGATCGTCGGCGGGCAGGTCGACGGCGGTGCCGTCCGGCGCGCATTCTACATAGGCCTCATCCAGCACCAGCAGGCAGCCGTCGGGCAGCGCTGCCATCGCCGCCACGATCTCGGCCCCGGTCCACCAACTGCCCATCGGGTTGTCGGGATTGGCGAGATAGACGAGCTTTGCATCCGTTTCCGCCGCCCTGGCGAACAGGGCTGCCGGGTTCTCGCGGTCATCGACATAGGGGACTTTGTGCAGAATGCCCCCGAAACCGGCCACATGATAGTTGAAGGTCGGATAGGCTCCGTCCGAGGTCACGACCGCGTCGCCCGGCCCGACCGTCAGCCGCACCAGATAGCCCAGCAGGCCATCGATGCCTTCGCCGACCACGATATTGTCGGCGCCGACACGGTGATGGGCGGCCAGCGCGTGGCGCAGGTCGTGGTTTTCCGGGTCGCCATACATCCAGCAATCGCCCGCTGTGGACTGCATCGCGGCAATCGCCTTGGGCGACGGGCCAAAGACGTTTTCATTGGCGCCAAGACGTGCGGCAAAGGGCGCGCCGCGCTGGCGTTCCTGGGTTTCCGGCCCGACGAAGGGCACGGTGGCGGGCAGCGAAGCGGCAAGCGGGGTGTAGCGCGGTGTGGTCATGGCGGCAGATAAGCCCAAGCACCCGCGCGCGGCAAGCCCGCGCTCAGCCGCGCGGTGTGCTGGGCCGGGTCAGGACGTACCACGCCGCACCGGTCAGGCACGCCGCCTGGAATGTCAGCACCGGCCACGGCAGACGGGCCCAGAGGGCGATGCCGACGGCCAGCCCCATCATCGTGCAGGCGAGCCACTTGACCGGAACCGGAATGACGCCGTTGGCCTCCCAGTCGGCGATGATCGGGCCGAACAGGCGATGCCGCAACATCCAAGCCCGCAGCCGGGGCGATCCCTTGCCGAACAGGAAGGCGGCCAGCAGCACGAACGGGGTGGTCGGCAGCACCGGCATCAGAACGCCGATGGCCCCCAGCAACAGCGCCAGCCAGCCCGCAGCCACCCAGAGCGGCGCGACGGCGCTTCGCGGTCGTGGTGTCGGGTCGGTCACGGATGGCCTGCCTTTCTGTCCGCATCCCCTAGGCCGACGGGGGGATGAAGTAAATCCCGCCGTGCGGCCGTGCCACTGCGCCGAGCCGTCGCACGGCGTGGCAAGTGCCCTCACGTTGCGCTGGTGTGCGACGCCGCTTCGGGGCAGGTTATGCGGCAACGGCATATAGGGAGATCGGACATGGCGCGCGTATCCGTCGAATACAAGGACCACATCGCAAGGGTGACGCTGACCCGGGGCGACAAGCTGAACGCACTCGACGACGCGATGGTCAAGGCGATTATCGCCGCCGGGCAGGAAGTCGCAGCCTCGGATGCCCGCGTGGTGGTGCTGTCGGGCGAGGGGCCGAGCTTTTGCGCCGGGCTCGACCTGTCGAGCTTTGCACGCATGGGGCAGGTCGACCCGCGCGACTGGCTGATGTCGCGGTCCCATGGCGACACCAACGAGATGCAGGAACTGGTGATGGTCTGGCGCCGCGTGCCGGTGCCGGTGATCGCGGCCGTGCAGGGCGTGGCCTATGGCGGGGGGCTGCAACTGGCGCTGGGCGCCGATATCCGCATCGCATCGCCCGATTCGAAATGGTCGGTGATGGAGATGAAATGGGGCATCGTTCCCGATCTGGGCGGCATGGTGCTGCTGCCAAAACTGGTACGTTCGGATGTGCTGCGGATGCTGACCTATACGGCGCAGCCCATCGGGGCGGAACAGGCCGAACGCTGGGGGCTGATCACGCAACTGGCCAGCGATCCGCTGGCCGAGGCGCTGGCGCTGGCCAGGGAAATCGCAGGCAAGAGCCCATCGGCGATCCGTGCTGCCAAGCGGCTGATCGATGTAGCCGAGACGGCGGGCCGGGCCGAGGTACTGCAGACCGAAAGCGCCGAGCAGGTGGACCTGATCGGCAAGCCCGACCAGATGGAAGTGATCGCCGCCCAGATGCAGGGCCGCAAACCTGTCTTCAAATAGGGATCAGCGCAGAAAGGCCCGCCGCGCATCGCGGGCCATGTTGTAGCGCATTTCCAGATCGGCGATGCGCGCCATCGCCGTCTTTCGTTCGGCCGGGGCCGTGAGCGAGACAAGCTCGTTGCGGGCGGCCTGCAGCTGTTCCTTCAGCGAGAATTCCTCGGGTTTTACCCCGGCCTCGGCCATGATCCGCATCCCCGCTGCCAGCCCCGGATCGACCAGCGCCGTTTCGGGGTGGTCGGGCAGGGGCGCGCCCTCGCCCTGAAGCCCCGATAGCTTGCCTTCGGCGCGGGCCTTCAGGATCTGGCGTTCGATCAGGTTGCGAAATGACCGTAGCATGATTTCAAGATAGGCCCCGGCCCTGACGAATGCCAGGGCCGGGGCGCGGGTTCGGGCCGGTCAGGCCAGTTCGGACAGCCGGGCCAGCGCTTCTTTCAGCTTGCCTTCTTCCTCTTCGCGCGCAGCGAGGTTGGCGCGGGTTTCCTCGACAACCTCGGCGGGGGCAGAGGCCGCGAATTTCGGATTGTTCAGCCGCCCGCGCAGCCCGCCCAGTTCCTTGGCCAGCTTGCCCAGCGACTTTTCCAGCCGCGCTTTTTCGGCGTCGATGTCGATGATGTCGGCCAGCGGCAACCCAAAGGTCGCGCCCTCGACAGCAACGGTGATCGTACCCTTGGGCATGGCTGCGGCTTCGGTCAGGCTCTCGATCCGGGCCAGCCGCTGGATCAGCGCGGCGTTGCGATCCCACGCGGCCCGCGCGCGGTCGTCGATCTGGGTCACCAACACGGGGATCTGCAGCCCGACCGGCACATGCATCTGCGCCCGCGCGGATCGCACCGCCTCGATCAATCCGATCACCCAGTTCATCTCGTGATCCGCCTCTGAGTTCAGCAGATCAGAAGGCGCATAGGTCGGCCAGTCGGCATGGATCAGCATCTTGTCGCGCTGGCCCGACAGGCCCCATAGCTCTTCGGTGATAAAGGGCATGATCGGGTGCAGCAGGATCAGGCATTGGTCCAGCACCCATTTCATCGTCACCCGTGTCTCGGCCCGCGCCGCATCGTCGTCGCCCTGCAGCAGCGGTTTGGCGAACTCCACGTACCAGTCGCAAACCTTGCCCCAGACAAAGGCATAGAGCGCGTTGGCCGCGTCGTTGAACCGGAAATTCTCCAGCGCCTCGTCGACTTCGGCCCGCACCCGGGTGGTTTCGCCGATGATCCAGCGATTGACCGTCTGCGACGGTGCGGGGATGCCGGCTGCCTCGACTTCGAACACACCGTTCATCTCGGCAAAGCGCATGGCGTTCCACAGCTTGGTGCCGAAATTGCGGTATCCGGCGATACGTTGCGTGGACAGCTTGAGATCGCGGCCCATCGCCGCCATCGCGGTCAGCGTGAACCGCACCGCATCGGCACCGAATTCGTCGATCAGATCCAGCGGGTCCAGCACGTTGCCCAGCGACTTGGACATCTTCTTGCCCTTCTCGTCGCGCACCAGCGCGTGCACGTACACCGTGTCAAAGGGTTTCTGACCGACCACCGCGTATTGCATCATCATCATCCGGGCGACCCAGAAGAAGATGATGTCGAACCCGGTGACCAGCGTGTTGGTGGGGAAGTACTTCCGCAGCGCTTCGGTGTCCTCGGGCCAGCCCAGCGTGCCGATCGGCCACAGGCCGGACGAGAACCACGTATCCAGAACGTCGGG
>CAYGNB010000159.1:0-7157 GCA_964351135.1 uncultured Rhodobacterales bacterium
TCGGTGGTGCAGACCGGGGTGAAATCCTTGGGGTGCGAAAACAGGATCGCCCAGCTGTCACCGATCCAATCGTGGAAACTGATGGTGCCCTGGTCGGTTTCGGCGGTGAAATTCGGGACGGTATCGTTGATTCTCAAACCCATGTTCGGTCTCCTTCGCAAACTCTGGTTTCGACTCGGATGGCGCGACCTTAGACCCATGACGAAGCGCCTGCATCCCCTCTCTTGCTCCGGGTCGCCGGCAGTGACAGAGTAGCGCCGAATCCCCGACCGTCTGGTCGGGAAACTGCTGTCATGGGAGCTTCAGCGATGATCGAGAAACGCGAATTCTACATAAACGGTGCCTGGGTCGCGCCGGCCGAGCCGAACGATTTCGAGGTGATCGATCCGTCGACCGAAGAACCCTGCGCCATCATTTCGCTGGGCGGCAAGGCCGATACCGACGCCGCTGTTGCAGCGGCCAAGGCTGCGCTGCCGGGCTGGATGGCCACACCGCCCGAGGATCGTATCGCGCTGGTCGAAAAGCTGGTCGAAATCTACGCGACCCGCGGCGAGGATCTGGCCCAGGCGATGTCGACCGAAATGGGCGCGCCAATCGACATGTCGCGCAGCCAGCAGGTCGGTGCCGGCATCTGGCACCTCAAGAATTTCCTGAAGGCGGCCAAGGATTTCAAGTTCGACGAACCGCTGGGCGATCACGCTCCCGAGGACCGGATCATTCACGAGGCGGTTGGCGTCGCGGCGCTGATCACGCCCTGGAACTGGCCGATGAACCAGATCACGCTCAAGGTGGGCGCGGCCGCGATTGCCGGGTGCACGATGGTGCTCAAACCGTCGGAACAAAGCCCGCTGAACGCAATGATCTTTGCCGAGATGATGGATGAGGCCGGGTTCCCGCCGGGCGTGTTCAACCTTGTGAACGGCGATGGTGCGGGCGTCGGCAGCCAGCTGTCCGGTCATCCCGATGTGGATATGGTCAGCTTCACCGGGTCGACCCGCGCCGGGACCGCGATTTCCAAGAATGCGGCCGACACGCTGAAAAAGGTGCATCTGGAGCTGGGCGGCAAGGGCGCCAACCTGATCTTTGCCGATGCCGACGAAAAGGCGGTCAAACGCGGTGTGCTGCACATGATGAACAACACCGGCCAGTCCTGCAACGCGCCGTCGCGGATGATGGTGCAGGCCGAGATTTACGATCAGGCCGTGGAAACCGCCGCCGAGGTCGCCAATTCGGTGACCGTGGGCAACGCCCACGAAGAGGGCCGCCATATCGGCCCGGTCGTCAACGAGGTGCAGTTCAACAAGATTCAGGGCCTGATCCAGCAGGGCATCGACGAAGGTGCGCGGCTGGTGGCGGGCGGCACCGGGCGGCCGGACGGGCTGAACCGCGGGTTCTACGTCAAACCGACCGTCTTTGCCGATGTCACCAACGATATGACCATCGCGCGCGAGGAGATCTTTGGTCCGGTGCTGTCGATCATGAAGTTCGACACTGAGGAAGAAGCCGTCGCCGTGGCCAATGACACGCCTTACGGGCTGACCAACTATGTCCAGACCTCGGACGGCGCCCGCGCCAACCGGCTGGCCCGTCAGTTGCGGTCCGGCATGGTCGAAATGAACGGCAAGTCGCGCAGCGCCGGGTCGCCCTTTGGCGGCATGAAACAATCGGGCAACGGTCGCGAAGGCGGCAGCTGGGGCATCGAGGATTTCTGCGAGGTCAAGGCCGTGAGCGGCTGGACCGCCGAATAGGTATTCCTGGAACGAGACAGGCAAAAGCCGCCCCGAGGGGCGGCTTTTCTTATCAGGCCGGCATCACAACGAGCTGTGGTTCGCCGGTCGATATGCGTTGCGGCGACGTGCCGTCAGGGCCGATATCGGCGCTGACCCGCTGACGGTAGGCCGAAAAGCTGTCGAAGGTGACAACATCGACCGGCTCGTCGAAATGCAGTGTCACCCGCTGGTGGGAGCCATCGCCCCGCACCGCCAGCCCGCGCACCTCGCCGGTAAAGGGCTGGCCCAGATAGCGGCCTTTCACCCGTTCGCCGATCCTGAGCGTCAGCTGGTTTCCGGCCAGCGCGTGCAGGGTGTTCCAGTCGCGTGCGCCATGCTGGTGGGCGATCTGCTCCAGCGCCGCGCTGTGGGACAGGTCGACCCCGCTGGCGCGCAGGCTGTCGCGCAGGCGTCTGGCCTGGGTTTTCAGTTCGGTGACCGAGGGAAGCATCCGGGTATCGGTCATGATTTGCCTCGCTTTCGTATCGGGCACATCGGTGGACGGGGCTCGCATTGCCATCGCCGTGCCGCGAAAGGGGCAGGGATGCTGTCAAACCGGGTTTCACCAGAGCCCTTGCAGGGCCGCGAGCGGCAGGGAACCCGAACCTGACCCCGCAGATAGGTATGGCTGGCCTTGGGGTCAACCCGTCTGGCCATGCCGGGCGATTGTGCCTAGACAGGAACCACAACGACCGGAGCCTGCCCGTGATCACCGCCCGCCTGCATGGCCGTCTCGGCAACCAGATGTTCCAGTATGCCGCCGCCGTCGGTCTGGCGGAACGTCTGGGCGTATCGGTCGCCATCGACAGCCGCGGCGCCGAACGGCGCGGCGAAGGCGTTCTGACCCGGGTGTTCGATTTGCCGCTGGTTGATCCCGACCCCTTGCCGCCGCTGCGGCAGGACGCAATTCTGCGTTATGTCCTGTGGCGTTATTCCGGGGCCGCGCCGCGAATCCGTCGCGAACGCGGGTTGGGATACAACCCGGCCATCGAAAGCTGGCAGGACGGCTGCTATTTGCACGGCTACTGGCAGTCGGAGCGCTATTTCACCCATGCCGCCGACCGGATTCGGCGCGATTTTACCTTTCCGGTCTATTCCAGCGCGCAGAATGCCGACATGGCGGCGCAGATCGGTGAAAGCCTGGCGATTTCGCTGCATGTGCGGCGCGGCGATTATCTGACGCTGGGCGCGCATGTCTTGTGCGACCAGGCCTATTACGACGCGGCGCTGGCGCGGGTGCTCGACGGTCTCGGCGGCGAACCGACCGTGTTCGTGTTTTCCGACGATCCCGACTGGGCGCGGGACAACCTGCCGCTGCCTTGCCCCAGGGTGGTCGTGGATTTCAACGGGCCCGACACCGATTTCGAGGACATGCGCCTGATGAGCCTGTGCGATCACAACATCATCGGCAATTCGTCGTTTTCGTGGTGGGCGGCGTGGCTGAATGCCAACGCCTCCAAACGCGTGACCGGGCCGGGCCGCTGGTTCGGCAACCCGAAACTGTCCAACCCCGATATTCTGCCCGACGGCTGGATGCGTATCGACGTCTAGGGCGGGCGCTAGAACGCTGCCGCGGCACGGAACCGCATCATCCGGCCCCCGTCGGGGTGCCGGATCCGCAGTTCCTCGGAATGCAGCATCAGGCGCGGATGATCCCGCGCCGCGCCGGTGGCATAGAGCGGATCGCCCAGGATCGGATGGCCAAGCGCCAGCATATGCACCCGCAGCTGGTGGCTGCGTCCGGTTTTCGGCATCAGCCTGACGCGGGTTTCATCCACGCCGTATCGCTGTACCTTCCAGTCGGTCACCGCCGGCCTGCCGGTTTCGTGGCAGACCATTTGCCGGGGCCGGTTGGGCCAGTCCACGGTCAGGGGCAGATCGACGGTACCGGTGCGCGGCTCCAGCCGTCCGGCGAGGCGGGCCAGATAGGTCTTGCGCGCCTGCCGTTTTTCGAATTGCAGGCCCAGGTGGCGCTGGGCGTGGGGCGTGAGCGCAAAGACCATCACGCCCGATGTGTCCCGATCCAGCCGGTGCACCAGCAGCGCCTGCGGGAACACCGCCTGAACCCGGGCCAGCAGACAGTCGGACAGGTGCGCACCCCGCCCCGGCACGCTCAGCAGCCCGGCGGGTTTGTTCACCGCCAGAATCTCGGCATCGTCATGCAGGATCTCCAGCGCGTCGTCGGGCGGGTCGTAGATGTCGTCGCTCATGGGCGCTGCCTAGCCATCGCGCGGCGCATGGGCAAGCTCCCGTCACGTCGCGCTGGACGGTATCCGCGCCATCGCCCAAGCTATGCGCGACCCAGAGGAGGATCATGGAATGCACCCAACCATCGTTCGCATGCAGGAAATCGTTGCCAAGGGCGATGAGACGCTGATTGCCGGGATTCTGGCAGAGAATGTCCGTTTCCTGCCGCCGACATACTGGAAAACCTGGACCGGGCGCGAACCGGTGGCGGCGGTGCTGGGCCATGTCGGGCGGGTGTTCTCGGATTTCCGCTATCGCCGGGTGATGGGTGACGGCAATGATTGGGCGCTGGAGTTCCAGTGCAGGGTCGGTGATCTCGACGCCGTGGGCGTGGACCTGATCACGCTCGACGACGATGGGCTGATCGCGGTCTTCGAGGTGGTCATGCGCCCCTACAAGACAGTGGGTGCGCTGCGCGACGCGATGAATGCGCGGGTGATGACCGACGCGCGGTTCCTGAAGTTCCGCCATGCGCTGAGCTGACGCTCGCCCTCCCCGGCGGCGGATCGTCAGCTCGGCATGCGCCGTAACTGTCGCAGCAGCGATATGGAATAGATGACCAGCGCGGCCCAGATCATCGGAAAGGCGATCAGCCGCGCGCCGCTGAAGTCTTCTCCGAACAGGAACACCGCGACGAGAAAGATCAGGGTCGGCGCGATGTATTGCAGGATACCGATGGTGGAGAGGCGCAGCAGCTTGGCGCCGTTGGCATAGACGATCAGCGGCACCGCCGTAACCACGCCGCAGCCAAGCAGCAGCCAGGTGTCCTGTGCGTTTCCAACTGCAAAATGGCTCTGGCCCGTGCCTGTCAGCCACAGCACATAGACCAGTGCCGGCAGCAGCAGGATCAGAACCTCGAGCAGGAACCCCTGGTTCGGGCCGATCGGCAGAGATTTCTTGAACAGGGCGTAGAATCCCCAGCTCAGGGTCAGCCCGACCGCTGCCCAGGGCAGCGTGCCGGCCTCGATCGTCAACACCACAACGGCGGCGGCGGCCAGCGCGATGGCGATCAACTGTGCCCGGGTCAGTTTTTCGCCCAGCAGGATCGCGCCCAGCGCCACGCTGAACAGCGGGTTGATGTAATATCCCAGCGCCGCGTCGAGCGCCCGGCCGGCCGAAATCGCCCAGACATAGATGCCCCAGTTTACCGTGATTAAAGTAGCGGTCACGCAGGCCATGGCCAGCATGCGCGGGTTGCGCAGCGCGTCGATCAGGTCGCGCGTGCGGCGCAGCAGGATGAGCAACAGCGCCGCCACCGGTACCGACCAGAGAATCCGGTGCGCGACCACTTCGGCGGGCGGGATGTGCGACACCCATTTCATGTAGATCGGCAGGAACCCCCACATCAGATAGGCGCTCAGCGCGAACCCCAGCCCGGCGGGCGTATCCCGGTTTTCCAGCGGCGCGGTCATGGGCGATTCTCCTCTTCCCATCCGCCTTATCCCTGCGTGCGTGCCAAGGGAAGCCGGGGCCCGTGCCGCGCTACATCCGCACCCGTTCCGATTTCGGATCGTACATGGGTTTGAGCGACGCCTCGGCTGCAACCCGTGTTCCCGCCACGTCGATTTCGTAGGCGGAGGCCAACACGCTTTCGGTGCTCTCTCCGGCGCAGGGCACATAGCCCATGCCCATCGCGGCACCCAGATGGTGCCCATAGGCGCCCGAGCTGAGATAGCCGACGATCTCGCCGTCCCGCAGGATCGGCTCGTTATGGTACAAGAGCGGCTCGGGGTCGGTCAGTCGGAACTGGAGCATCCGGGTCTGTAATCCCTCGTCGCGTTTGCGCAGCACCGCGTCCCGGCCGATGAAATCCGGTTTGCCGGTCTTGACCGCAAAGCCGAGCCCGGCCTCGAGCACGTGATCTTCGCAGGTGATGTCATGGCCGAAATGGCGAAACCCCTTCTCGATCCGGCAGGTATCCATCATATGCATCCCGCAGAGCGTCAGCCCCATCCCGGCCCCCGCCTCGGTCAGGGTATCGAAGGCGTGCAGCGCCATGTCGGCGCTCACGTAGATCTCCCAACCCAGTTCACCGACGTAGGAAACCCGGTGCGCCCGGGCCAGCCCGAGCCCCAGCTCGATCTCCTGCGCGGTTCCGAACGGGTTGGCGTCGTTCGAGAAATCGGCGGGCGACACGGCCTGCATCAGCTTGCGCGCATTCGGGCCCATCACCGCCAGCACGCCTTCGGCCGCGGTAACATCGGTGATCACCACGCGGCGGTCGCCGGCATGCCGACGCAACCAGGTCTGGTCGGCCAGCCGGGTCGCCGCCGGTGTCACCACGAGATAGACCGTCTCGGACAGGCGGGTCACAGTCACGTCGGCCTCGATTCCGCCCCGGTCGTTCAGGAACTGGGTGTAAACGATCCTGCCTGCGGGCACCGACATATCCGCACCGCTGACATGGTTCAGCAGATCCTCGGCATCGGGGCCTTCGACCCGCAGTTTGCCAAAGGATGTCATGTCGTACATGCCGACATTTTCACGCACAGCGCGGTGTTCGGCGGCCGTGTTGTCGAACCAGTTCTGACGGCCCCAGGAATACCGGTAGTCGCGGTCCTGGCCGTCGTTCGCGAACCAGTTAGCGCGTTCCCAGCCCGCGATTTCACCGAACACCGCGCCGCGATCCGCCAGCCGGTCGTGGAACGGCGTTCGCCGCACCCCGCGCGCGGTTGCCTTCTGGCGATAGGGGTAATGATCGGCATAGAGCAGCCCCAGGGTTTCCGTTGCCCGCTCGACGAGATAGCGGCGGTTGCCCTGAAACGGCTGCATCCGGGAAATGTCCACATCGCCCAGATCGAACGGTTTCGAGCCGCCCTCCATCCATTGCGCCAGCGCCATCCCGGCTCCGCCTGCCGACTGGATGCCGATCGAGTTGAACCCGGCGGCGACCCAGACATTGTCCATCTCGGGCGCCAGCCCGAGATGGTAGGCATCGTCCGGGGTAAAACTCTCGGGTCCGTTGAAAAAGGTGTGAATCCCGGCCTCGGCCAGCATTGGCAGGCGGTTCACCGCCATTTCCAGGATCGGTTCGAAATGGTCGAAATCCTCGGGCAGCTGGTCGAACTCGAAAGTCTCGGGAATGCCGTTCATGCCCCAGGGTTTGGCCACGGGTTCAAAGGCGCCCAGCATCATCTTGCC
>CAYGNB010000160.1:0-7154 GCA_964351135.1 uncultured Rhodobacterales bacterium
CGAAACCTACCGTTCACTGGCGAATACCTTCAGCAAGTCCGCAGGCGGCAGCCGGTGCAGACGCCGGGCGGGCAGGGTGGCGGCCAGTGCCCCGGCCAGCAGGGCCAGCGCCCCCAATCGTAACCAGTCGAGCGGAAAAACCGAAAACGGCAGCCGCCATCCAAACGCCTCGGTATTGATCACAACCATCAGCACCCAGGCCAGCACCAGCCCCAGCGGCAGGGCCAGAAGGGCGGTCAGTGCGGTCAGTGCGAGGCTGCGTAACAATTCCAGCCGGGCCAGCCGCGCCCGGCTCAGACCCAGCGCCCAGACCGGGGCGAGCTGCGGCAGGCGCATGGACCAGAGTGTCAGCAGGCTGGTGAGGATCGCAAAGGCCGCAACCCCCAATGTCAGCAGGTTCAGGGCGGCGGTGATGACGAACGTCTTATCGAACACCGCCAATGCTGCGGCCTTGATCGCAGCCTGCGGGCGCAGCGCCTCGGGTCGCAGGCTGAAAGCCTCGCGTGTTTCGGTGGCCAGCGTGGTCGCCGCGTCCGGTGCCACGCGCACCAGTGCCTGCAATACGGGCAGCGGCCCCATATACGATTGCAGGGCGTCCAGGGCGATCATCGCCTGTCCGGTCGGATTTCCATAATCGCTATAGATACCAACCACCTGCAAGGCATTGTTTCCGTTGAGCATCAACCCGTCCCCCAACGCCAGGTCGCTGCGCCGGGCAAATTGTTCGTTGATCATCACGCCGCTGCCATTCGCCAGCCGGTCCCAGCCGTCGGGCATGGCTCGCAGCACGGGCCAGTTATCGCGATAGGTGGAATGTGGGGTGATGCCATGCACCCAGATCTCTTGCGTACCCACGCGGGTCCGGACGGATGCGGTGGGCAGCACCGCATCGGTGCGCGATCCCAGCCAGTCTGCGATCGCCCCTGCCTCGGCTTCGCTTGGGGCGGTGAGGTAAAGCTCGGCCGGCAACCGCTGGTCGAGCCAGCCGGTGAACGTCAGCCGGAAGCCCGACACCATGGTGCCGACACCGATATTCGTGGCCATCGCCAGCAGCAATGCCATCAGCGCCAGTGATAGGCCGGGCAACTGCGTGCGCAGGTCTGCCCAGACCCATTGCATCACCGGATCGCGGGTCGACCGCGCCATCCGGCGCAGGGAAACGGCCAGCAGCGGGGGCAGCAGCAGCGCAGATCCCAGCATCAGCCCGGCCAGCAGGGCAAACCCGGCCAGCAGCCCGTCGAATACGGCGATGGCGGCCACCCCCGAGAGGATCGCTATGCCGCCCGCGACAGCCATCCAGCGGTGCCTACGGGTTTCGGCCCTTACCCAGACGGATTGGCTGCCGGCGGCCAACAGAGGCAGGGCATGCAACCGCCATAGTCCCTGCGCCCCGGCCAGCAGGACACCGGTCAGGGCCATGGCAAACCCGGAGATGATCCAGCCTGTCCGCAGGTGCAGCACGCCCTCGGCGGGTGCGGCATAGAGGCCGCGCAGCGTCGCCGCCACGTCGGGTAGCAATGACGCGGCAACGAACCAGCCCAAAATCAATCCGATGGCGCCAGCAAGCAGGCCCAGTGCAACCAGTTCCGCCAGCAGCAGCAGAGCCAGCTGTCGCAGGGGCAGACCCAGCGCGCGCAAGGTGCGGAACATCGCCCGGCGCTGTTCAAACGCCAGCCCCGCCGCGCCATGGACGATAAACAGCCCGACGGCGAAACACAGCAGCCCGAAGGCCGTCAGGTTGAGGTGGAAACTGTCGGTCAGCTGCGCCGCGTCCAATCCCGACCGAGGGGGCTGGCGCTGCAGGTCGGGGGCGATGTCGCTGAGCGGCGGCAGATCCGCGCGCGGCGGTTCGGTCAGCAGCAACCGGGTGACGGTATCCGGCCGGTCGAGCAGCCGCGCGGCGGTCGAAACATCCGTCAGCAACAGATCGGGGGGCAAGTCATCCGTTGGCAGCGGCGTGGGCATGTCATCCGTAGATGTGAGACGCGCCAGCGTATCGGGACGCCCAAACACGACCCCCGGCTGTCCGAATATCTGTGCCGGTTCGGGTGTGTCGATGCCACGCTGCGGCTCGGGGCGGGCAGGGTAGGTCAACAGGTCGGCGCCGATCAGCGATACGGTGCCATCCGCGACCCGGAACCTGCCTTCGAGCAGCGGCGTGACCGGCCAGCCCGCACGGCGCAGGCGCACATATGTGGTTACCGGGATCGCGCCGGTTTGCGCCGTCAGGCTCTCATACCGCCCAGTTCCGAGCTGGTCGGCTGCACGGGCATAGGCGGCACGGGCCTCGGCATTGATGGCCTGCACCGCGACCCATAGCGCAGTCGCCAGTGCCAGCCCCAGAACCAGGGTGAGGAACTGTCCGGGCCGCCGTCGCCAGTGGGACAGCAGTGCCAGGGTTGCCACGCGCATCATGCGATCACCCCGCCCGTCAGATGTGCCCGGCGGCCGAGCCGGGCGGCGATGTCCTGCGAATGGGTGACCAGCAGCAGCGCCGCGCCGCTTTCGGCGACCAGGTCCAGCATCAGGTCCAGCACTGCAGCGCTGGCGGTTTCATCAAGGTTGCCGGTCGGCTCGTCCGCCAGCAGCAATATCGGTCCCAGCGCCAATGCCCGTCCGATCGCGACACGTTGCTGCTGACCTCCCGACAGCTCTTCGGGATAGCGCGCGCCCAACCCGTCGAGTCCGAGACGTTGGGCGAGATCCGCCTGCCGCGCCGGATCTTCACGCCCGGCCAGCCGGGCGTGAAAGGCGAGGTTCTGCGCGACCGTGAGCGACGGGATCAGATTGAACTGCTGGAACACCAGCGCCACGGTTTCGCGCCGCAGCCGCGCCCGGCCCGTATCGTCCAGCCCGGACAACGGCGTGCCGTCCAGCGTGATTTCGCCCGCGTCGAACCGGTCGAGCGCGCCCGCCAGGTGCAACAGCGTGCTCTTGCCGCTGCCGCTCTCGCCGGTGAGGGCGAGGGTCTGGCCTGCATCGAGCTGCAGTGACACGCCCCGCAGGACGGGCCGGCGCTGACCGGGGCCGGGATAGGTCTTGGTTACGGAGTCGATGGTCAGCAGCATCTGGGTGTCCCGGGCAATCCGCGCCCAGCAAAGCGGCATTCTGTGGTCCTGTCCACCGGTGCCGCGCTCAGCCGGGCGCGGCGCCTTGACACGGTTGACGGCCCGGCCCGGTGAAACTGTGGGGTTGATCGTACGGCGCTGTGCCGCGACAAGGGTGAAAAGTAACGGGGGTTCCCATGACCTTGCCTGAGCAGATCTTCTGGGGCAGCGTTTTTCTGGCGCTGTGCCTGCTGGTGCATGTGATCTGCCTCGGAGGCGGTGCGGCCCCGCTTGACCGGCTGGCGCACAGGATGGCGCATCGCCGATTGATCGTCAGGCTGACGGGGATTCTGCTTGCGGCCGTCGCCTTGATCGTTGTTGCACTGACTATTCAGATCTGGATCTGGGCCGGCGCCTGGATGTCCTTTGGCGTGTTCGACGACTGGAATACGGCAACGTACTTTTCGCTCGTGACCTATACCTCGCTCGGGTATGGCGACATTGTGCTGGAGCCGGGAACACGGATATTCGGTGTTTTTGCCGCCGTTACCGGGCTGTTGGGCTTTGGCATCTCAACCGCTTACCTGATGGCGGTTCTGAGCAGACTGTTGGGGCGCAATCGCTCAATCGGGTCACAGCAGTGGTGAAAACAGCCGCGCCAGCGGTGCGGTCCAGCGAATATGCGCGGGCTGCTGCATCAGCGTGCGGTCCAGTTCGTAGGCGCAGTCGAAATCGGCTTCGAGCATGGCGGCCACATCCCGTGCAACGCTGGCGTCGAAGAACATCGCCATTGCCTCGAAGTTGAGCCGGAACGACCGGTTGTCGAGATTGGCGGTGCCCACCGCGCCGATGGTGTCGTCGATGAGGATTACCTTCTGGTGCATAAACCCGCGGGTGTAGCGAAACACCCGCGCACCGGCTTCGCGAATGTCGTCGAAATAGGAAAAGGCGGCGAGCCAGGGCATCTTGTGGTCGATCACGTCCGGCACCAGCAGACGGACATCGACCCCGCGCAGCGCGGCATTGCGCAAGGCGCTGAGTATGTCGGTATCGGGGACGAAATAGGGGGACGCGATCCAGCAACGGTCCTTTGCCGCGTTGATCGCCGAAAAGAACATCAGATTGCCGGTTTCGGTCTGATCGGCCGGGCCGGTGGCAACGATCAGCCCCGTGGCGTCCGCATCGGCGTGAGGCGGGTTCCAGTTCAGGCTTTCCAGCAGGGTTTCGCCGGTTCCGTAATGCCAGTCTTCGGCAAAGATAAGCTGTAGCTGGGAAACCATCGGCCCCCGGAGTTCGACCATCGTGTCGCGCCAGTCGCCGAAGTTCGGATCGCGGCCCATGTATTCGTCGCCGACATTCAGTCCGCCGGTGAACCCGATTTCGCCATCGGCAATCACCGTCTTGCGATGGTTGCGGAAGTTGAGGCGAAAGCGGATGGTCGGAAGGGGCGACGTATCGCCTTCGACAAGACGGATCCCGGCATCATAGAGCCGTTGGGCGTAAGAGCGCGAGAGCCGAAAACTGCCCACCGGGTCCATGATCATCCGCACGTTAACGCCGCGCCCGGCCGCGGCGATCAGCCGGTCTGCCAGCGCCCGGCCCAGCTCATCGTCGCGAATGATATAGAACTGCACCAGCAGATAGTGCCTGGCTGCGTCGATGGCATCGAACATGGCGTCGAAGGCGGTCGCGCCGTTCACCAGAATCCGGCCTGAATTCCCCCGCAATGCAGGCAGTCCGGCGCAGTATTCGAACGGACCCAGGTCGATCGGCGTGGCACCGGGCGGCGGGCTGTAGGTCATCGCCTGGCTGCGAATGCCGGCGATTACCTGTTCGGATTCGCGCCGTGCGGTGACATAGCCGCGAAACCGGTGGTTGCCGAGGAACAGGTAGAGCGGCACCGCCAGATGCGGGGCGGACATCAGGAACACCACCCAGCCGACCGCACCCTGCGGCGTGCGCGCCGTACGCGCGGCGCGCAGGGAAAACGCGACTGCGGCGACGATGAAAACCGCGACCACCACCGAACTGAGAATGATCCACATATCCGCCTGCTCCGCTACCGTGTCACGGCCATTGTCCCACGGCAGGCATCCTAGGGGGCTAACATGCTGAACGGAACCGTGTTTGCGCCTGGCTCAGACGCCGACGGGGTCGGTCGACAGCCGTCCGTCCTTCGACATCATCACAGCCAGCGGGCGGGTTGCAGGAATGTGGCTGAACACGATCAGCAGGCAGACCGTCAGTGGCACGCTGAGGAACGCGCCCAGAATACCCCAGATCGTGGTCCAGAAGGTCAGTGCGATGATCACCATGAAGGTCGACAGGTTCACTCGCCGCCCGGTCAGCGCCGGGTCGAGCATGTTGCCGATCAGGAATTGCAGCGTTCCGCAGCCCAGCAGGATCACCAGCACCGGTGTCAGCGTGTCGAACTGGATCAACGCCGCCAGTGTGGCGAATATCACCGCGATCACGGAACCGATCGACGGGATGAAGTTTAGAGCAAAGGTCAACACAGCCCAGGTTTCGGCGAACTCCAGCCCCAGCCAGCGGAACACGGCGTAAGACAGCAGCGCGGTGATCGCGCTGATGAAGCTCTTGACGCCGAGATACCCTTGCAGGCCGTTCGAAATGGCCGCCATCATCGGCCCCAGTTCGCCGCCCAGTCCCTTATTGTCGAGCGCCAGTTCCAGCTTGCGCGCCAGCACCCTGCGTTCGGCCAGCATGAAGCCGACATAGAGGCAGATCAGCAGAAAGGTCGCGAGAAAGGACTGGGCACCGCCGACGGCACTGCGCGCGACCTGACCCATGTCGATATTGACAAAGCTGCTGTTGATCGCGCGGGCCGCATCGTTGCCGATCATGTCGGCGAGACGGCTGATCAATTGATCGAGCTGCGTTTCATAGCTGGGAATCGCGCGGGCGAAACTGGTCGCCTGCGTGCCAAAGATGAACATCACCGCGAACAACCCGGACAGAACGGCGGTGACGCCCAGCACATTGCCCATCCAGATCGGCAGGTGCCATCCGCCCAGATCGATCCGCGCAAGGCGGTCGCTGATCGCGGTGATCAGCACGAAAACGAGAAAGGCCACCGCCAGCGGAACCAGGAACCGCGCTCCGGCATAGAGCCCGTAGATACACAGCGTGACGACCAGCAGCACATCGCGCCACCGGGCCAGCGTCTGGGTCAGGCCGGCGCGTTCGGGCGGCGGGTCGGATTGCTGTTCGGAAAGCGGCATGACGGTTCTGATCTAGCCTGCTTCCGCAACCGCGCGCAAGCCGCCCGGCGGGGCTGGCCCCGGCTTTCGGCGCGGGCTAGGGTGCCGCCATGACAGGGCAGGAAACCAATGCGTTGAATCTGTTTGCCGCCGCGCTCTGGGACGCGGTGCGGCGGTTCAACGACAAGGGCGGCTGGATCATGTCCAGCCATGTGGCGATGTCGATCATGCTGGCGCTGTTCCCGTTCATCCTCTTTGTCGTGGCGCTGGCCGGGTTCCTGTCGCAGGACCTGGACCTGAACGAGATGACCGAGCTGATCTTCGGCGCCTGGCCGGCGGAAATCGCCGATCCGATCGAAAACGAACTGAACCGGGTGCTGGCATCGCCGAAATCGGGGCTGATCACCGTGGGCGGGCTGTTGACGCTCTATTTCGCGTCCAACGGGGTCGATGCGGTCCGGGTGGCGATGAGCCAGGCCTATCGCGACACCGATCCGCGCCCGTTCTGGAAAACGCGCCTGCTGTGCCTGGGCTTCGTCGTCGCGGGCGGCACGCTGCTGGTGGCGCTGCTGACCGTCGGGCTGGCGTTGCCGCTCTATTTTCATTTCGTGCTGGAGGCCGTGCCGGACGGTATCGCCGGATGGTTCACCGACGCGCGTCTGAACGGCGGGTTGACCTTGCTGATCGCGGTGATCGGGGTCGGGGCGTGCCACGTGATCCTGCCGGGCACGGCACACCGGCTATCGCAGATCTGGCCCGGCGTTCTGCTGACCGTGGTGCTCTGGGCGCTGGCGGCACAGGCGCTTGCCGTCTACATGACGCGGTTTGCCAACTACGCGGCCACCTATGCGGGTCTGGCCGGTATGATCGCCGCGCTGATCTTTCT
>CAYGNB010000161.1:0-7125 GCA_964351135.1 uncultured Rhodobacterales bacterium
AGATCGGCCAACGCGCGGTCGGGCGTCAGCCGCCCGCGCGGCTGCGGCAATGCCGAGGTCACGGTCATTCAGCCACAGCCCGACGACGCAGCGCGTTGCCGCCGACCAGCCCTACGATGGCTCCGAACAGCGCGGGAAACAGCGCGCCGGTCAGCACGACAAAGGGCTGAAACGCCTCGGCCTCGCGGCCTTCGGGCACACCGGCCAGTTGTACGATCAGGACCAGCGCCGCCAGCGACAGACCGGCGATCAGCCACAGCGCCCGGCGCAGCACGAACAGCCGCCCCGCGACCAGACCGGCCAGTATACCGGCGAGCATCGCGGCAAGGGGCAGATAGGCCAGGGTCGACGCGAGATCCATCACGGCAGTCCTTTACTTGACGATCAGCGCTGTCTTGCCGCCTGCGCGCGGGCCTGTCCAGCCCCGCGCCTCCGGCCATTCGTCGCGGCCGGGGCGGATCAGCCCGCCCGCGCCAGCCGTTCCGGCAGGGCGTTGGCCCAGGCGCTGATCGTGCCCGCGCCCAGACAGACCACCATGTCGCCGGGCTTCGCCTCGTTGCGCACCAGCGCCTCGAGATCGTCCTCGGACAACAACGCCCGCGCATCGCGATGACCATAGCGGACCAGCCCGGCGACGAGATCGTCGCGGCTGGCGCCCTCGATCGGGGTTTCGCCGGCGGCAAAGACATCGGCGATCGCCACCACGTCGGCCTCGTTGAAACAGGCGCAGAAATCGTCGAACAGGTCGTGCAGGCGGGTATAGCGGTGCGGCTGGTGCACGGCGATCACCCGACCGGTCGCCGCCTGCCGCGCCGCTTTCATCACCGCAGCGATTTCGACCGGGTGGTGGGCATAGTCGTCGATGATCGACACGCCGCCAACTTCGCCAACGCGGGTAAAGCGGCGGTTGACGCCGCCAAAGGCGGCCAGCGCAGCGCGGATCTGCGCGCGTTTCATGCCGAGGTGCCGCGCCACCGCCACCGCCGACAGCGCATTCGACACGTTATGGTCGCCCGGCATCGGCAGGCTGCATTCCTCGATCACCGACCCTTCGCCCTGCAAGGCGATGTCGAAATGCGCAACGCCGCCCTCATAGCGCAGGTTTACCGCCCGCACATCGGCCTGGGCGTTGAATCCATAGGTCACGATACGACGGTCGCTGATCCGGCCCACCAGCCGCTGCACCTCTTCGTGATCGGTGCAGCAGACCGCAACCCCGTAGAACGGAATGTTCGACACGAAGTCAAAGAACCCGTTCCGCAGCCGGTCGAAATCGCCCCAGTGCTCCATATGTTCGGGGTCGATATTGGTGACAATGGCAATCGTGGCGGGCAGGCGGTTGAAGGTGCCGTCGCTTTCATCCGCCTCGACCACCATCCATTCGCCCTGCCCCATCCGCGCGTTCGATCCGTAGGCATGGATGATCCCGCCATTGATCACCGTGGGGTCGAAACCGCCCGCGACCATCAGTTCGGCCATCATCGTCGTCGTGGTGGTCTTGCCGTGGGTTCCGGCCACGGCGATGTTGGATTTCAGCCGCATCAGTTCGGCCAGCATCTCGGCCCGGCGCACCACCGGCAGACCGCGCGCGCGCGCGCCGTCCAGTTCCGGGTTGCCGGGTTTGATCGCCGACGAGATCACCACCACCTCGGCCCCTTCGAGGTTCTTGCGGCTCTGACCCTCGAAGATACGCGCGCCCAGCGCCGCCAGCCGTTCGGTAATCTTGCTGGATTTCAGGTCCGACCCCTGAACGTCATAGCCGTGGTTCAACAACACCTCGGCAATGCCCGACATGCCAATCCCGCCTATCCCGACAAAGTGAATCGGGCCGACATCGAGGGGGAGTTTCGTAGCTGCGTTCATGACCGGGCTTCCATCCATGTGTTCAGCGGCTCCTTTCCGCCAGTTCTTCGACGAGTGCAACCAGATGTTCGGTTGCATCGGGCTGCCCTGCGGCCAGCGCCGCATGGGCCATCTGCCGCGCGCCATCGGGGTGACCCAGCACCAGCGCGGCCTGTTCGGTGATGGTGGCGGCATCGGCCTTGGACTCCGGCACCAGGATCGCCGCGCCCGCCTCGACCAGCCCGCGCGCGTTCGCGGTCTGGTGATCGCCGGCGGCGGCGGCATAGGGCACCAGGATCGACGGCCGGCCGATCACCGTCAGTTCGGCAACGGTCGAGGCACCGGCCCGCGCGATCACCAGCTGCGCCTCGGTCATCCGCCGCGGCACGTCCTGGAAAAACGGCTGCACATCCGCGTTCAGCCCCAGTTCGGCATAGCGCGCCTCGACCCGTTCGAGATCCTCGGGCCTGGCCTGGTGGCTGATGCGTAACCGGTCGCGCAGCGCCTCGGGCAATGCGCCCAGCCCGTCCGGCGCGATATCCGACAGCAGCCGTGCACCCTGACTGCCGCCGATCACCAGCACCGACATCGGATAGTCGCCGGGCGGGATGTAAGGGGCGCCCGCGCGTTCGCGCACCGCGTTGCGCACCGGGTTGCCCACATGCACGCCATCGGCGCCCTCGGGCAATACCGTGGGCCAGACCCCGCAGGCGACATGGGCCACGCGCGGCGCGAAAACGCTGTTCACCTTGCCCAGCACGCCGTTCTGTTCGTGGATCATCCGGGGCAGGCGCAGCAACGTAGCCGCCGCCAGTGCCGGGATCGACGGATAGCCGCCGAAGCCCACCACCGCATCGGGCCGGTCGCGACGCATCTCGACCACCGCACCCAGCACACCCGCTGCAATCTTCGGCGCAACCAGCGCCTTCTCCACCAAGCCCCCGCGCGCGAAGGTGGCGCTGGAAATCTCGGTGATCTCGGTCGTATGCGGGAACCCGCCGGTGAAATGCGCCCCGCGCGCGTCGGTCGACAGCTTCACCCGCCAGCCCCGGCGCAGCATCGCCTCGGCCAGCGCCTGGGCCGGGAACATGTGACCGCCCGTACCGCCCGCAGCCAGCATCAGCAGCCGTTGCGTCATCGCGCGTGCCTGTTCAGCAGCGCGTCGAAATCGCCCTGCGGGCGCGTGCGGGTAAAGGCCAGCAACATCCCCAGCGCGATTCCCCCGGCAATCAGCGACGAGCCGCCATAGCTGACGAATGGCAGCGTCATCCCCTTGGCCGGCAGCAGCCGCACTGCCACACCCATGTTGATCATCGCCTGCACGCCGAACATCGCCGCCATGCCGGTCCCGGCGAGGCGGATGAACGTGTCGCGTTCACGCATCAGCCGCAGCAGCGACCGCACCACGATCAGCGCATAGAGCGCGATGATGATCAGCACCAGCACCAGCCCGTATTCCTCGGCCGCCACGGCGACGATGAAATCGGTATGGGCATCGGGCAGCGACCATTTCACCTGTCCTTCGCCCACGCCGACACCGAACAGCCCGCCTTCGCGGATCGCGTTGGTGGCATAGCCCAGCTGCGTCGTCGGATCGACCTCGGCGCTGAGAAACCCGTCGATGCGACGCGCGAAATGTTCGGAATTGGCATAGGCCAGCGCACCGCCCATCACCACCATCCCCGCCATGCCCACCAGCAGGAAGATCGGCGCCCCGGCGACGAAATACATCACGCCCCAGCCGAACAGCACCAGGCAGGCCTGCCCGAAATCCGGCTGCAGAACCAGCAGGCCGACGATCGCCGCACACAGCACAAAGGACCAGCTGGTCCCCGGCGGTCCACCCACCTGCTGGCTCGCCGACATCAGCCAGGCGGCCAGAACGACAAAGCCGGGCTTGAGAAACTCCGACGGCTGCACGCTGGCAAAGCCCAGCGAATACCAGCGCACCGCGCCCTTGCCGAAATCGGTCCCCAGCACCGGCAGCAGCGCCAGCGCGACAAAGGCCGCCAGGAACCCCAGAATGCCAAGCCGGCGCACCAGCGTCGGCGACATCATCGAGGTCACCGCCATCGCGACCAGCGCGGTCAGCCCGAAAATCACCTGCCGCTCGACATAGTGAAACGGCGCGAACCCGTTACGCGCGGCCAGCGGCGGCGACGCGGCCAGCCCCAGCAGCAACCCGATCCCGAACAGGATCAGGACGCAGGCGATCAGCCACTTGTCGACCGTCCGCCACCATTTGGGAATCACCGGTTCGCCGTCCCGCTCAGGGACCGCGCCATACACCATCTCTGTCATGGTCTGCCGCCGTTTCTGCCTCTGCCCGCCCCGTTTTCGGGGTCTGTGAGCGGTACAGTAACGCGAAGTGGCGTTTCGTACCAGTCTCTTGTCCCACATCCCCTTGCATCGCGGCGCAATCCGGGCCACGCGGCAGCCATGGGTTTCGGAACGGACACGGCTTTCGACACGGTGATCCTGGGCGCGGGGGCGGCGGGCATGTTCTGTGCGGCCCATGCGGGCGGGCGCTGTCTGGTGATCGACCACGCGCGGGCGCCGGGCGAAAAGATCCGCATCTCCGGCGGCGGGCGCTGCAATTTCACCAATCTCTACGCGGGTCCGGCGAATTTCATCTCCGCCAATCCCCATTTCGCCAAATCCGCGCTGGCCCGCTATACCCAATGGGATTTCATTGCACAGGTCGACCGCCACGGCATCGCCTGGCACGAAAAGACGCTGGGGCAGCTTTTCTGCGACGGCAAATCGACACAGATCGTCGACATGCTGCGCAGCGAGATGGACCGCGCCGGGGCCGAATTGTGGCTCCAGACCAGCCTCGTCGGGCTGCGCCACACCGAGACCAGCTTTGTACTCGACCTCGACCGCGACGGCGCGCGGCGCACCGTGACCTGCCGCAACCTAGTGCTCGCCACGGGCGGCAAGTCGATCCCGAAAATGGGTGCGACCGGGCTGGCCTACGACATCGCGCGGCAATTCGGGCTGACGGTGACCGAAACCCGGCCCGCGCTGGTGCCCTTTACCTTTCCCGATGGCCGGTTCCGCCCGCTGGCTGGCGTATCGCTGCCGGTTCGCATCTCGAACGCGCGCGCGAGCTTCGACGAGGCGCTGTTGTTTACCCATCGCGGCCTGTCGGGGCCTGCCGTGCTGCAACTGTCGTCCTATTGGCGCGAAGGCGAGACCGTGACCGTCGACCTGACCGCGGGCCAACCGCTCTACGACCTGCTGCGCGACCAGCGCCAGCGTGAAGGCCGCCGCGACCTGCGTACCGAACTGGCCCGCCACCTGCCGGCGCGGCTAGCCGATCATCTGACTGCGGAATGGGGTCTGTCGGGCCGGCTGGCCGACCAGTCCGACGCGGCGCTGCACGCGCTGATCAACCGGCTTGCAAACTGGCAACTGACCCCTTCGGGCAGCGAAGGCTACCGCACCGCCGAAGTCACGCTGGGCGGGGTCGACACCGCCGGGCTGTCCTCGCGCACGATGGAGGCGACGACCGTGCCCGGCCTCTTCGTCATCGGCGAGGCGGTGGACGTGACCGGCTGGCTCGGCGGCTACAATTTCCAATGGGCCTGGTCTTCGGCCCATGCCGCCGGCACCGCCATCGCCGCGCGATCCTGACCGGACCCTTCATCTTGCCTGAAAACTCCGGGGGAGGCCGCCGCAGGCGGACGGGGGCAGAGCCCCCTACTCCGCCAGCCGCCGCTGCACTTCGGCCATGAAATCCTCGCCGCGCTTCTCGAAGCTGTCATATTGGTCGAAACTCGCGGCGGCGGGGGCCAGCAGCACCGTATCGCCGGGCTCGGCATCCTCGATGGCGCGGGCAACGGCGGCGGCCATGGTGGTGCAGACCTCGCTCTCGACATCGAGCTGCATCGCAAACGCCGCCGCTTCGCGGCCGATCACATAGGCGCGGACCACCGCATCCGTCGCGCCGGTGAGCGCGGCCAGACCGCCCTCCTTTTCCAGCCCGCCGCAGATCCAGCGGATGCGCGGAAAGGACGCCAGCGCGCGGGCGGCGCTGTCCACGTTGGTGGCCTTGGAATCGTTGACATAGGTGACCCCGCCCGCGGTCGCGATCACCTGACTGCGATGCGGCAGGCCGCCAAAGCTGCGCAGCCCCGCCTCGATTGCCCTGGGCGCCAGTCCCAGGGCACGCACCGCCGCATAGGCCGCGCAAGCGTTCTGGTGGTTATGCGCCCCCGGCAGGCCGGTGATCTCGCGCAGGTCGATCGAGGCGACCTGCCGGCCCTTGCGGTATTCCGACAGAAACCCCTTGCGGGCAAAGACCGCCCAGCCCGGCCCGGTCAGCTTTTGCCCCGACGACACCCGGATCACCCGGTCGTCGGACGGCGCCTCGGCCAGTTGCCCGGCAAGGAACCGGCCCGCATCCTCGTCGACCCCGATCACGGCCCGGTCCGGCCCGCCCTCGGCAAACAGCCGGCGTTTGGCCGCGAAGTAACCGCCGATACCGCCATGCCGGTCCAGATGATCGGGCGACAGGTTGGTGAACACGCCCACATCCGGGGTCAGCGCGCGGGCCAGTTCGGTCTGGTACGAGGACAGCTCCAGCACCACCGCCGCACCGTCGCCCGGCGGGTCGATATCCAGAACCCCGCGTCCGATATTGCCCGCCAGCTGCGCCGGGCGCCCCGCCGCGACCAGCAGGTGATGGATCAGCGCCGCGGTGGTCGACTTGCCGTTCGATCCGGTCACGGCAACCACCCGGGGCGCGGTGTCGTACCGGTCCCAGGCCCGCGTCGCCAGCGACCGGAAAAACAGCCCGATATCGTTGTCCACCGGAACGCCCGCCGCCAGCGCCGCCGCCACGACCGGGTTCGGCGCGGGATAGAGATGCGGGATACCCGGGCTCACGATCAGCGCGGCCAACCCGTCCATGGCGCCTGCCCGGCCAAGATCGGCGCAGGTGAACCCCTCGGCCTCGGCCGCCGCGCGCGCAGCCGGGTTGTCGTCCCAGCAAACCGGAACCGCCCCGCCCGCCTGCAACGCCCGCGCCGCGGTCAGCCCCGACCGTCCCAGCCCCAGCACGCCCACCCGCGCGCCCTGAAACCCCGTCACCGGTATCATCGCAGCCCCCGTTCTTTCCGCGCAACCGCAGGCGCGCCAGCGCCTGCCTGGCCCAACAGGTGGTAGGAGGGCGGCAGCCCTCCGAACCTGGCGGGCGCGCGCCGCCCAGCCGTCACCGGACTTTCAGCGTCGCCAGCCCGATCATGGCGAGGATCAGCGAGATGATCCAGAACCGGA
>CAYGNB010000162.1:0-7080 GCA_964351135.1 uncultured Rhodobacterales bacterium
CCCGTCACATCGTTCGGCCGGTAGGTGGTGCAGCCCTTGCAGCCGCTGTCCCAGGCTTGCAGGTAGACATCCTTGAAATCGTCGAAGGAAATATCCTCGGGGCAGTTGATGGTCTTGGAGATCGAGCTGTCGACCCATTTCTGTGCCGCCGCCTGCATCCGCACATGATCCATGGCGGGCAGGGTCTGGGCGTTGACGAAATAGTCGGGCAAGGGGGCGTCGCCGAACTTGTCGCGCCACATCTGCACGGCATAGTCCTCAACTTCCTCCTCGCTGCGCGACCCGTCCTTTTGCAGCACCTTGCGGGTATAGCTGTAGGCAAAAACCGGTTCGATCCCGGAACTGACATTGCCCGCGTAGAGGCTGATTGTCCCGGTGGGCGCGATCGAGGTCAGCAATGCGTTGCGGATACCGTGTTCGGCGACTGCCGCGCGCACATCGTCGTCCATCGCCTGCATGGTGCCGCTGGCCAGATAGGCGGGTGCGTCAAAGAGCGGGAAGGCGCCCTTTTCGCGGGCGAGATCGACCGAGGCGAGGTAGGCGGCGCGCGCGATGGCGCGCAGCCAGTGTTCGGTCCGTTCGGCCGCTTCCGGTGAGCCATAGCGCAGTCCGGCCATCAGCAGCGCGTCCGCCAGCCCGGTCACGCCCAGCCCGATGCGGCGCTTGGCCTGTGCCTCGGCCGCCTGTTCGGGCAGCGGAAACCGCGACACGTCCACCACGTTGTCCATCATCCGCACTGCCGTCGCGACCAGCCCGGTCAGCGCATCCTCGTCCAGTCGCGCGTCGGACCCGAACGGGTCGGCCACCAGCCGCGCCAGGTTGATCGAGCCGAGCAGGCAGGCGCCATAGGGGGGCAGGGGCTGTTCGCCGCAGGGATTGGTGGCGGCGATGGTTTCGCAATAGGCCAGGTTGTTGGCGGCGTTGATCCGGTCGATAAAGATCACGCCCGGTTCGGCATAGTCATAGGTGGCCTGCATGATCCGGTTCCACAGGTCGCGCGCCTGCACCGTGTGATAGACCTTGCCGTCGAATTGCAGTTCCCACGGGGCGTCGGCCTTGACCGCTTCCATGAAGGCATCGGTCACCAGCACCGACATGTTGAACATGCGCAGCCGCGCCGGATCGGATTTGGCGTCGATGAAGTCGCCGATATCCGGGTGATCGCAGCGCATGGTGGCCATCATCGCGCCACGCCGCGACCCGGCCGACATGATGGTGCGGCACATGGCGTCCCACACGTCCATAAACGACAGCGGCCCCGAGGCATCGGCGGCCACCCCGTGCACATCCGCCCCGCGCGGCCGGATGGTCGAGAAATCGTACCCGATGCCGCCGCCCTGCTGCATCGTCAGCGCGGCCTCTTTCAGCATGTCGAAGATCCCGCCCATGCTGTCTGGGATGGTGCCCATCACGAAGCAGTTGAACAGAGTCACCGACCGCGCGGTACCCGCGCCGGCGGTGATCCGCCCGGCCGGCAGAAACCGGAAATCCTCGAGCGCCGCATAGAATTCGTTCTCCCAATGCTCCGGATCGTCCTCGATCCGGGCGAGGTCGCGGGCGATGCGGCGCCAGGTGTCCTCGACACTCTGATCGATCGGGGTGCCGTCACCCTGCTTGAACCGGTACTTCATGTCCCAGATCTGTTCGGCGATGGGGGCGGCGAAACGGCTCATGGCGTGATTCTCTTGAGGCTTGGGCGGGCAGCGGAGCGACAGAATAGCGCGGTTGAACCGGTCTTTCCACAACAGTTTGCTTCGTGCGCCCGTCTGCCTACAATATAGGCGGTGAAAGGGGCGATTCCCAATGGGTGCGCAGGTCAATCTCGTCAAACTGTCGGTGGGCTCGGAGAGCGTCGAGACGCTGGCCGCGTGGCAACAGAGCCGGCGTGTGCAGACGCCAGACGGTCTGCCGCGCCACGTGACCCGCATGTGGCCCCGACGTGGGGCCGAAATCCTGAATGGCGGATCGATCTACTGGGTGATCAAGGGGCTGATCCAGTGTCGCCAGCGCATCCTGCGGCTGGACGAGGTGACGGGCGACGACGGTGTGCGCCGCTGCGCCATCCTGCTGGACCCGGAGTTGCATCGTACCCAGACTGCCCAGCGCCGCCCGTTCCAGGGTTGGCGGTATCTGGACCCGGTGGACAGCCCGCCGGACCTGCCACGAGATCGCGACAATGACGACGATCTGCCCGAGGATATGAACCGTGCGCTGGCGGAAATCGGGGTGCTCTGAGCGCCGGTTTTGACGAACGGTGCGATCTTACTGAAACAGACCGTCAATCTCTGTCCGAGGCGCGATTGAACCGAAGCCCGGCGCCTGAGCGTCGTCGATCAGAGAAACTCTCGGGGCGTCGGGTTCTGGCAGTGCAATGAGGACTGTCAGCAGACTGCTTGCGCCGATGTCGACTTGCGAAAACGATGCTGCCGCCAAGCCCGCCCAACCCCGCAATGCGGTCCGGGTGCCTGTGCCGCCGCCGACACCAATCAGATCAGATAGGCCGCGCAAAGGGTGTTGGTCTTTTTCAGTTCGGCCGCGGTGTGAACCTTTTTCTTCGATTCATCGCCGATCTTCTTGCCGTATTTCTGCACCGCCGCCGCCAGCGCCGCGTCAATAACCTTGAACGCGTCGTTGCGCACGGTCTGGGCCTGGCTCAGCGGCACCTCGACCGGATTCTTGAGCGTCGGCGCGACCACCGCCGCGACCTCCTGGTTGATCTTGGCGCCGTATTTCTTGGCGCCCGCCTGCCAGACCTTCACATGCCGTTTCTCGTGATCCAATACATGGGCATAGCAGGGGTCTTTCTTCGCGATTGCCTTGTCCACCCATATCCTTGTGCTGAAGGTCACCGTGGCGGTAACCTCCTTGATCGCCAGCTGGACCGTTTTCGCAATCGGGTCGGTGACCTGATCCCAGTGCAGGACCGGCGTTTCGACCGCCGCGCTCGGCTTGGTGCTGCCCAGCACCTTCTTTGTCTTCTGGGCGTTTTTCTTCTGCTTCTGCAGCTTGGAACTGGGCACCGGCGTCAGGGGCACTCTCTTGTCGAACACGACATTGATCTTGATCGTGGTTGTTCCGGCCATGGTGTCGTTCCTCGCGATCCAAGTCCCTCTCGGGCGATGAAAGAAACTACCACGCGGGTGGGGCGCGGTCAGGTCAGGTATTCCCGCCCCATGGTCCTGCCCCGGTCACGCCGCCCGGAATCGCGCGGTGGCCGGGTCCGCGGCATAACGCGGCGCATAGCGGTCGCTGGAACGGCTCAGGTCGTTCACGCTGTCGATGATGAACCGCACGGTGGTCTCGTCCATCAGATAGCTGAAATTCAGCCGCACCCAACCGGGCTTGCGCATCTCGTGACCCGCGGCAAGGTCGGCATGCAGCGCCTCGGATTCCGCGCGGTCGATCCCCAGCAGGCGGTGGGCGTAAGGCCCGGCGCAGGCACAGCCGCCACGGGCCTGGATGCCGTAGACATCGCTGAGCATCCGGGTGAACAGCTGCTGGTGCACCGGATTGCCGTCACCGTCGCGCACGAGAAAGGAAAAGATCGGTAATCTGTGCGGATGATCCGCACCCAGCAGGGTCAGGTGCGGGTTGTTGCGCCAGTCTTCCAGCGCCATTGCGTTGAACCGCGCCTCGCGCTGCGCGATGGTGTCCGCCCCGACCGCGTCCTTGACCAGAAAGGCGAGCGCGGCGCGGATGTCGCCAACGACATTCGGGGTTCCGGCCTCTTCGCGCGTCGACAGATCGTCCACGTAATCGTGCCGCCAGGGCGACACGAAGGACACGGTGCCGCCGCCTGGCCAGGATGGGCAGGTGCGGCACACGGCGCGTTGGTTGACGATCAGCACACCCGACGCGCCGGGCCCGCCAGGAAACTTGTGCGGCGACACCACGATTGCGTCCTTGGGCGCGTCTGTGCCGTGCCCCATGTCGATCGGCAGATAGGGTCCGCCACCGGCATAATCCCAGACCGCAAGGGCGCCGTGGGACTTCAGCAGCCGGGTCACCGCGTCGGTGTCGGTCACGATCCCGGTGACGTTCGATGCGGCGGAAAAGGCACCGATCATCAGGTCCGACCCGGCATTGGCGCGCAGTTCGCGCGCCAGCATGTCCAGATCGGGCCCGCCCTGGGGGGCCTCGTCGATCTCGACGATCCGCGCACGGCTTTCGCGCCAGGGCAGGATGTTGGAGTGATGTTCGTAGGGGCCGATGAACACAACCGGGTCGTCGGCCTCGTTCACGCCGAACAGGCTGACCAGCCGGTTCAGTCCGGCGGTGGCGCCCGATCCGGCAAAGATCACCGCGTCCTGCGCGCCCGCGCCGGTCATGCGGGCGATTTCGGCCCGCGCCGCGCGCCGCAGCCGGGTCATCTGCGCACCGCAATAGGACGCCTCGGTATGGCTGTTGGCGTAATAGGGCAGTACCTGTTCTGCCACGAAATCCTCGACCTGCCGCATGGCCCGGCCCGATGCGACATAATCGGCATAGACCAGCGGCACGTCGCCATTCAGGCCGGGGATCATCACGCCCTCGCCGATCAGCCCGTCGCGCAGCGTGTCGGCGCGCGCCTGATCGCACAGCGTGTTGCGAAATGCTGTAAACGGATCGTTGGTCATGGGGACTCGTCACTTGGAATGATCTGCCTATGAAAATAAACCTGCCAGGCCCATGAAAACATCACATATAATATGCATTGATTGGCCAAAAATGGTGTCATATGATCGAACAATGAAGCAAGAAACAGATCGAATTGACCGGTTGATCCTGCGTGCACTGCAGCAGGATGCATCCCTGTCCCAGCGAGAACTGGCCGAGAAGGTGGGGCTGAGCCAGAATGCCTGCTGGCGGCGGCTCAAGGCGCTGACCGCAAACGGATTGCTGCTGGGATCGACCGCGCGGATCGACCGCCGTGCGCTTGGGCTGGACCTTGTGGTGTTCGTGATGCTGCGCACGCGGCACCATTCGGCCGACTGGCTGCGCGATTTCCGCCGCCATGTGCTGACCATCCCCGAGGTGGTGGATTTCCATCGCATCGGCGGCGATTACGATTACCAGCTCAAGGTGGTGACGCAGGACATGGCCAGCTATGACAGGGTCTATCAGCGGCTGATCGAAGGGGTCGAACTGGACAGCGTGACCTCGTATTTCACGATGGAGGCGATTGCCGAGGGCCGGCCGCTGCCGCTCTGATCCGCCATGCCCCGCCTTGCCCCCCTGCGACCCTTGGGCTAGACCCCGCCGCGAGATCACGACCGCGAAGGACCGCCGCGATGGCCAAGACCCGCAAGCAGCCTCGCCCCAGGGCCGAAACGCCCAAGGGGTTCCGCGATTATTTCGGCGCCGACGTCAGTCAGCGCGCCGAAATGCTGCGCAGGATTGCCGGGGTCTATCATCGGTACGGGTTCGAGGCGCTGGAAAGCAGTGCGGTGGAAACGGTCGAGGCGCTGGGCAAGTTCCTGCCCGACGTGGACCGCCCCAACGAAGGCGTGTTCGCCTGGCAGGAGGAGGACGGCGGCTGGCTGGCGCTGCGCTATGACCTGACCGCGCCGCTGGCGCGCGTCTACGCCCAGCACCGCAACGAGCTGCCGACGCCCTATCGCCGCTTCGCCATGGGGCCGGTCTGGCGCAACGAGAAACCGGGGCCGGGGCGGTATCGCCAGTTCTATCAATGCGATGCCGACACGGTGGGCAGCGCGTCCATGGCCGCCGACGCGGAAATCTGCGCGATGCTGGCCGACACGCTCGAGGCCGTCGGCATCCCGCGCGGCGACTATCTGATCCGGGTCAACAACCGCAAGGTTCTGAACGGGGTGCTGGAGGTCGTAGGACTTGCGGGAGATGACAAAGAAGACGAACGCGGCATTGTTCTGCGTGCGATCGACAAGTTGGACCGCCTTGGCTCAGAAGGTGTTTCGAGACTTCTCGGCAAAGGTCGAAAAGACGAAAGTGGTGATTTCACTGAGGGCGCAAACTTAGAACCCGAACAAATTAACCGGATTTTAGCGTTCGTTGGAGCAAAAGACGCGGTTGTAAGCTCATCGTATATTACGCTCCAAGGACAAGAGGACAAAACGCCTCAAGAGTGGGAACAGGAACTGCGCCGTGTCGGCGCAGTTGCGTCTGGTAACCTTACAGACATGGAATCAGGGCGCGCTTACAACCACCACATTTGCGCATATCTGAGGAACTTGGTCGACGGAAGTGTTGTCGGCCAAGAAGGCGTCGCTGAACTGGAACAGATCGCCACGCTGCTCGAAGCTGGCGGCTATGGCCCCGACCGTATCGTGATCGACCCGTCAGTGGTGCGTGGCCTGGGCTATTACACCGGTCCGGTCTATGAGGCCGAACTGACCTTTGAAATCCTCGACGACAAGGGCCGCAAGCGGCAGTTCGGTTCGGTTGCGGGCGGGGGGCGGTATGACGATCTGGTCAAACGCTTCACCGGTCAGGCCGTGCCCGCCACCGGCGTGTCCATCGGTGTCGACCGGCTGCTTGCCGCGCTGCGTGAAAAGGGCCGCACACAGACGGTCGAGCGCGGTCCGGTGGTGGTCACGGTGATGGATCGCGACCGCATGGCCGATTACCAGGCGATGGTGGCCGAGTTGCGCGGTGCGGGTATCCGTGCCGAGGTCTATCTGGGCAATCCGAAGAATTTCGGCAACCAGCTCAAATATGCCGACCGCCGCAACAGCCCGGCGGCGGTGATCGAAGGGGCCGACGAGAAGGCGCGCGGCGTGGTCCAGGTCAAGGATCTGGTGCTGGGCGCCCGGATCGCCGAAAACGCCACGCTCGAGGAATGGAAGGAACGCCCGAGCCAGGTCGAGGTGCCGCGCGGCGATTTGGTCGAAACGCTGCAAAAGTTGCTCGCCAGTCAGGACGAAGACTGATGCCGGATCGCGCGGATGTCATGGCCCGGGCCGCCGCGCTGCGGGCCCGGTTCGAGGAGGCAGGGGCGCAGCCGGTGGAAACCCCGGTGCTGCAACCGGCCGAAACGTTGCTGGATCTTTATGGCGAGGACATCCGGGCGCGGGCCTATGTCACGTCGGACGCGCTGCGCGGCGAACAGATGCTGCGCCCCGA
>CAYGNB010000163.1:0-2681 GCA_964351135.1 uncultured Rhodobacterales bacterium
ACATCGATCCACCGGTCACCGACATCGACACCGACCAGTTCCAGTCTCAACAACAGCGACACCGCGCCGATCTGATCCTGCGAGTATTCTTTCCAAGCCCCCCAGACATGCTGATCGTAAAGCGCCAGTGCGTCTTCGTAGCGCCCCTTGCTGATGTATTTCAGCGCCAGATGCCACCAGTTATGCGTCACCATGAAAGAGTTCAGATCGACCCAGGTGTCGGAAATGCCCTCCAGAAAGGCGGTGCCTTCGTCAATCCGCCCCTGCGTCAGCAGCACATGCGCAAGAGCGTGCTGTGCCCAGGGTTCCTTGCGCTGCAGCTCGATGGCCTTGCGCGCCGATTTCTCCGCATCCTCGAGCAGATGGCATTGTTCGTATCCGAACGCGGTCAGCCCGTGCATGTAGCAAAGATCGGCATTCTGCTCTTCGACCTTTTGCGCGATGCCGAGCATTCCCGCACAATTGCCGAGGTTGAAATGGTGATACTGCGCCAGCTTCACCATGGCGAGGTCATGCGGGAATTCGTCGGCCACCTCGTTGGCAATGCCCAGCATACGACCGATATCGCCATCGACCCAGGCACGAACGGCGGCCACTGTCATCTGCTCTCTTCTCGACGCCTTTGCGGCGGTGGCTTCGGCCCGTTCCAGATACGGGAGCGCCATTGCCGCTGCATCGTTGCTTTCGAGAAACAGGTTGAGCATGCCCGCGTAAGCGTTCGCCAAGGTGCAGTCGGGATCGTTGTCCGCCGCCCCCACGATGTTGGCGGCCTTGGTTTCGTATCCAAGAAATCCGCTGATGAAATCGTCGATACCTGCGATCGTTGCCGCTTCGGATGTCGAAACGGAATTCCCCAACCAGTCTTTTTGCATGATGTCTCCTACTCCTGTCTTGAACGTCTTGTTCGGTTTGGTGTCAGACCGCTGTCTGCATGTTCTGCGCCACCTTCGGCGTGACCGGACATGCGGGCCAGTCCCATGCCCGCGTCCGTTCGAATGCGTGCGCCGCACGCAAGACCCCGGCATCGTCAAAGCGCGGCCCGATGATCTGAAACCCCACCGGAAGACCCTCGGCGGTCAGTCCGCAAGGCACCGTGCAGGCGGGTTGTTGTGTGAGATTGAACGGGTAGCTGAACCCCGCCCAGTCGGTCCAGTTTTGCCCCTCATCCGGGGCGAGGCGGCCAGTCTCGAATGCCGGAAACGGCAGGGTCGGTGTGACCAGCAAATCCCATTCCTGGTGGAACTGCATCATCCTGGCCCGCAGGTCGCCACGCGCGCGGGTCGCACCCAGGTACTCCGCAAGCGTGGCGCCCGCCCGTGTTTCCAAGTTCGTCGCCAGCGCGGGATCGAGGCGTTTTCGGTCCGCGGCGGACAAATCGCTGAATTTCTCTGCCGCCGCAGAAAACCAGACCATCTCGAAAATCTCACGAGGGTCGTCAAAGATCGGGGCAACTTCCTCTACGGTGGCGCCCAGTGTCTCGAATGCCGAAACCGCGCTGCGAACCAGCCTGGCCACCTCGGGCGCGACCTTCATATATCCCAGGTCGGGACTGTAGGCGATCCGCAGACCCGTCAAATCCTGCGTCAGACGGTCGGCGAAGCTCTGGCCGTCATACGGCAGAGCATACCAGTCACGCGGGTCAGGCCGCGAGATGACATCGAGCATCAACGCCGCATCCTGAACGGTTCGCGCCATTGGTCCGATATGCGCCACGGTACCAAAGGCGCTCATCGGATAGGCTGGCACGCGGCCGAAACTCGGCTTGTGGCCCGCGATCCCGCAAAAGGCTGACGGGATACGGATAGACCCGCCGCCGTCCGTACCGATGTGCAATGCGCCTAGGTTCAGCGCGGCTGCCGCGCCGGCCCCGCCGCTGCTGCCGCCCGTGGTCATGTCGGTGTTCCACGGATTGCATGTGGTACCGAACCGAGGCGAGTCGGTCACCGCCTTCCAGCCAAGTTCGGGCGTCGTGGTCATGCCAAGCAACACCGTGCCCGCCTCCTTGAGCCGGGCGACGCAGGGCGCATCCGCTTCGGCGGGTTCGTCGCTTACCAACACGTCGCTGCCATAGGTCGTCGGCCAGTCGCTGCTCCACACGATGTCCTTGACGGTCACAGGCACCCCGTCCAGCCCGCTGCGGGCTTCGCCCTTTGCCCAGCGTCGTTCCGACGCCCGTGCCGCCGTCAACGCGCCATCGGCATCCACAAGCGAAAAGGCGTTAAGCGTCGGATTCCAGTCGTCGATCCGCTTCAGCACGTCATGGGCGACGTCCAGCGGCGATAACGTGGAGTTGGCGAATGCCGCGCTCAGTTCGGCGGCGGTAAGTTTCGATATGTCTGTCACAGTGTTCCGTAGTCTTTCAGTTCGAGCATTTCCCGGCCGCGCCGTGCCGGGTCCTTTTTTCGAATTCGTTCTGATCGCCCGCGAAAGGCGGATCTTAACTGAACTGTCTCATGAAGTCTGACGCGGGAACGAGCACACCGGTCAATACTGCCGCGCCCGCCACAGGGCGTCAGCGACCCGATTGCATCCCGTCCGCCTTTTCCTTTGCCCGCGCCTCTTCAGCCGCCCGCGCCTCCTATCAGGCGATGAGCCTCGGCTTCGCCCATCTGCCTTTCCAGCGCCAGGACAACCGGGACGAGCACCTCGGCCTGGGCCTTGTAGATGTCGAAAGCTGTTGC
>CAYGNB010000163.1:2781-7064 GCA_964351135.1 uncultured Rhodobacterales bacterium
GGACAACCGGGACGAGCACCTCGGCCTGGGCCTTGTAGATGTCGAAAGCTGTTGCGGTCATCATACGTCTCCTTGGTTGGGTGATTTCAGGTGGAGAAGTCTGCAACCGTCAGGGGCCGGCGTCCCAACCACCCCGTTCTTCAATATCTGCCAACAAGCTGCGGCTGATCTCCCCTGTTGCAATCATTGCCGGGGTTCAGTTAGTCAATAAAATACATTATTGAGGCGCAGAAAGTCGGATATTCCAACGAAGCGCCGAGTCAGCGTCTGAACGGCTGTTGCCGGGAGCAAGGCAGCAGATGAAATCGACCCTGAAGCAACTCGAATATGTATACGCGGCCGGCAAATTCCTCAGCATCGCCGTTGCAGCAAAACAAATGAACATCTCGCAATCCTCGATCGGGACGGCGATCAACCTTGTCGAGCACGAGTTCGAGGTCACGATCTTCATTCGTCAACGCTCGCGCGGGCTCGCGGTCACGTCAGAGGGCAAGCGATTCCTCGCCCGGCTCGAGCACATGCTCGCGGAGGTCGAGCGCTTCTCGGCCGAGGCGATGGGACAAGCCGAAGATCTCCGCGGTGAGCTCAAAGTCGGCTGTTTCGCTGCCCTCGCCCCCCATGTGCTGCCTGTCATCCTGACAGAGCTGAGCCACCAGCACCCCAACCTGACCTTGCATGTCTACGAAGGGCACCTGCGGCGCGTTCAGGAACAGTTGCTGAACGGCTCGACCGATTTCGCCCTGACCTACGATCTGGGGTTGTCCGATCAGATCGAAACCGAAACTCTGGGAGAAGCGCCGCCTCACATCGTAATGGCCGAGGACGACCCCCTCGCAACACAATCAACGGTATCGCTGACCGATCTGGCGGGACGGCGGATGATCCTGTTGGATATACCGGAATCGCGTGACTATTTCGAACGGCTGCTACTGGGACTCGAAAATCCGCCGAGGATTATTCACCGCACGGAAACATACGAAATGGTACGGGCCTCGGTCGCGGCCGGACTGGGAATTTCGGTCCTCAATCTCAAGCCCCTCATCGACGAAACCTATATCGGGGCCAAGACCGTCTGCCGGCCCTTCGACGCACCTCTGGCCGCGCCGAAATTTGTGCTGGCACAACGGCGCAACAGTTACTCCAGCCGGGCTGTCGCCGCCTTTTCAGCATGTTGCCGCAAGTATTTCGCAACGCCTCAGGCCCTGCAGCATGTGGTCAGAGGAAACTGAAACGCCTCAGGACCGAGGTGAACAGAACCTCAACTGAACCGATGTAAACCTCGTGATCGGCGCCTGGGCAGCGTCTTCAGTACCCGACAATCTGCGCGGGCAACCAAAGCGCCAGCGGTGGATAGAGCATCACCAGCAACAAGGTGAACAATTGAAGCCCGATGAACGGCAAAACGCCCCGGTACATGTGTCGCAGGGTGATTTCCGGCGGGCTGATTCCACGCAGATAGAAAATCGACGGGGCCATGGGAGGCGTCAGGTAACTGGTCTGGATCATCACAAGGAACAGGATACAGAACCACACCGGATCGAACCCCAACGCAACCACGACAGGCAGCGAAATCGGTATCAGGATCAGGATGACCGAAACCAGATCCAGCGCGAAACCCGCCAGGAAGGCGAGGAACAGGATCAGGATCAGCGTCGACCAGGGCGACAGATCGGCCGCCGCCAGCAATCCCTGGGTGGCGGACAGGCCGCCCGACGCCATGAAAACGCCCGCGAACATGTTCCCGGCCAACAAGATCGTCAGGATCATGACGGTGATACGGGCAGTCTGGATCACCGACGCCTGCACAGTTGCGAAGGTGAACTGCCGGTTCAGCGCCGTCAGGATCGCCGCCCCCACAGCGCCGCAGGCCGCCGCCTCGGTCGGGGTGGCCAGCCCCATCAGGATGGTTCCCAGAACAGTAAAGATCAGAAACACCGGCGGCAGCAGGGCCACGACGGTAAGGCGGATGATCGACAGCCAGTTCACGCTGTCGTCGGGCTCTTCGCGCATCGGGGCCAATGACGGGGTGATCATGCAACGGACAACGATGTAGACGATGAACAACCCGGCCATGATCAGGCCCGGAAACGGCAGCCCGGCGAACAGATCGCCGACCGAGACGTTGGCAACGGGCCCCAGAATGATCACCAGAACCGATGGCGGGATCACCGTTCCCAGCGAACCACCGGCGCATATGGTTCCGGAAATCAGGGATTTGTCATAGCCATGCTTCATCATGATCGGGATCGCCAGCAGCCCGATCACCGTTTCGGTCGCGCCCACGACACCGCTGGCGGCGGCAAAGATCACACCCAGCAAAATGGTGCCCACGGCCAGCCCGCCGGGAAGGCGACGCACCAGAAGGTGAAACGCCTCGAAAAGACGCTCGGCAATGCCGGCGCGCTCCAACATGCATCCCATGAAAACAAAGAGCGGCACCGCAGCCAGAACATAATGCCCGGCGACGTCCTGAACCTTGGACACGAACTGGAATACGGCCTTGTCGCCAAACCGCAGCAGACCGAACGCGAGCGAAACGGCAAACAGCGAATAGGCAACCGGAATCCCGACGAAGATGAGAACCAGCAAAGCCGGGAACATGAGCAGGGACAGCTCCATCTCAGGCCTCCTTTCCGAATTCGATGCCGGAGACCAGCACATGCAGGGATTTCAGCAGTCCGGCCAAAATCTGCAGCGCCCAGAACAGGAACCCCAGAAAGAAGGTCGCGCGCGCCGGCCATACCAGCGGGTTCCAGATGCTCTCGCCGGATCGTTCACCGCTGCGCCATGCCTGCAGCAGATACTCCCAAAGCCCGACGCACAGCCAAAGCACCAACGGCACGACCAGGAGCATTCCCAGCAGGTTGATCATCGCCCTGCCCCGAGGAGGAAAGCGGTCGTAGAGCAGATCGACCCGCACATGGCCGTCGACCTGTGCCACATAGCCGAGCGTCAGGACAAACAGCGCACCCATCTGCATATAGGCTGCCTCGTAGGCCCATATCGTGGGCCGTGAAAACACATGCCTGGAACAGACTTCCCAAAGCATCGATCCCGCAAGAGGAACGATGATCCAGGCGCCAATGCAGCCAACCCACCGGGTCGCTGTCTCGATCGCCGCTATCAGTGACTTCATGATGTGCATTCCCCTGTGCGCGGCATCGTGGCTCTGCTGGCGAGGTGGTTTCTGCCCGCGTCGCATAAGAGCCGCCGTCGGTGTCGGCGGCGGCTCTCGCCTGCGGGCGTCCGTCACGTTACCCTGCGGGTCAGTCCCGGTACTCTTTGGCGTTGGCCCAGAGGTCCTGGTAATCTCGCTGATGCTGAAGAATGCGCGCGAACCAGCTGCCCTGATCCGCCGCGGTCTTGTCCTCCCACGCTGCGATCAGGTCAGCGACCTTGGCAAGAACGTCGTCGTCAACGGTCACAAATTCCACGCCCTGTTCCTTGAAGAACCCGTAGGCTTCGGCGTCTTGGTGTCCGGTAGATTCGTAGGCATGGTGAGCTTCAAGCACCGCCGCCAGTTCGATCATGCGCTGGTTGCGTTCGCCCAGCGACGACCAGACGTCCGTATTGAACGAACACTCCAGGATCAGAGACCGCTGATGAATTCCGGGCTGGATGATGTAGGGTGCGATCTTGTGAAATCCGGTTTGCTGGTTCATCGCAAGACCGCCCCATTCGACCGAATCCACGACACCGCGCTCAAGGGCCTGATACACTTCGGCACCGGGCAGAACGACGGTCGAGGCACCCAGACCGGCGGCGATTTCGGCCCAGGCACCGGCCGTGCGCAGTTTCAGGCCATCGAAATCCTCGACGGTCTGGACACGCTTTGTCGAAAACATGCCCGCTTCCATCGGCGCATAGTAGCAGGGAAAACTCACGACATCGGCCGCGTCCATCCGATACTCGCGCCATAGCTCCAAGCCGCCGCCCTGGCTCAGCCAATGGTGCATGACTTCGGCGCTCAGACCGCCCGGTCGTCCGCCCAACAGCGCATTGGTCTTGTCCAGACCGTATTCGTATACCGGCGACGAATGACCGACCTCGGCGACGCCGTTCCGAACGGTCTCGGCGACTTTCATCGGGCTGCCGAGGGTGCCACCCGGAAAGACCTCGATCACGACCTCGCCATTGGTCATAAACTCGACGCGGTCTGCAAAACCCTGTGCGTACTCAAGCAACACGCCCCCCGGCCAGGATGTTGCCATGCTCAGTTTCGTTTCCGCCCATGCGGGCAGCACGCCCGCGGACACGGTGCAGATTGCCGCCGCGACAAGATT
>CAYGNB010000164.1:0-7018 GCA_964351135.1 uncultured Rhodobacterales bacterium
TCGAGGAAACCCCGATCCGCAGCCGGGTGATCGAATATACCGATGGCGAAACCGGTGCGCTCGTGGGGGTCAGCCTGACCGATGTTCTCGATGACGGGTTGAGCATGGTCTATTCCTTCTTCGACCCGGACCGGCAGCAGGATTCGATGGGTACGCATATGATTCTCGACCATGTCGACATCGCGCGCGAAAACAGCCTGCCCTATGTCTATCTCGGCTACTGGGTGCCGGGCAGCCGCAAGATGGGCTACAAGGCGAAGTTCTCGGGGCTGGACCTGTATCACGGCGGCGAATGGCGCCCGATGACCACGCCCGAGGACTATGTCGAGGCCCGCGACACGCATCCGCTGTCATCCGATCCGATCTCGGAACAGGTGGCGGGCATCCAGTTGCCCGACCGCTGCCCGACGCGCGTCTGATCCGAACCGCAGCAACAAAAAAGGGGGCCGCGGCCCCCTTTTCTTTGTCCTACAGTCCTTGCGCGATCAGTTTGGCATCAGCGCGGGAACGATGGTCACGATAGCCGGGAAGTACCACAGGATCCCCAGCCCGATCACCTGGATGAGCACAAAGGGCAGGATACCGCGATAGATATGCCCCGTCGTGACTTCCTTGGGGGCCACCCCGCGCAAATAGAACAACGCGAACCCGAATGGCGGCGTCAGGAAACTGGTCTGCAGGTTCACCGCCACCATGATCGTGACCCATTTCGGATCGAACGACCCGCCATAGATCACCGGCCCGACGATCGGGATCACGATGTAGATGATCTCGAGGAAATCCAGCACGAACCCGAGAACGAACAGCACCAGCATCACGATCAGGAACACCGTGAACTCGTTGTCGAAGCTCTTGAGAAACTGCTGGATATAGTGTTCCCCGCCAAAGGAGATCACCACCAGATTCAGGAGCTGCGACCCGATCAGGATGGTGAACACCATCGAGGTCACCTTGGCGGTCTCGCGAACCACCGGCGTCAGCACCCCGGTCGAGAACAGCACCCAGCATCCGAACAGCAACCCGAACAACGCATAGAGATAGGCGCCATAGGCCAACAGGAAGGCGATCCAGCTCTCGGCGCTGACGCTTTCGCGGTTGATGCGCAGATCGAAATTGATGCCGATCAGGATACAGATGATGATCGCGTAGGTGGACCAGATGATCACGCTGCCGGTTCGGCCTTCGTCGTTGAGCTTGCGGTAGGCGGCCAGCATGATCGCCCCGCCCGCCCCCAGCGCCGCGGCCGGTGTCGGGTTGGTGATGCCCCCCAGGATCGAGCCGAGCACAGCGACGATCAGAACCAGCGGCGGGAACACGACGCGGATCAGTTCATTCTTGGCCAACCGGGAGGCCGCCGCGCCGCATCCATAGAGCGCCAATGCAAAGGGCAATGCCAGCAGCAGGAAGGTCGTGCCCGAGGACGTGACCGGCGAGATCAGGAGCAGATCCACCAACGCCACAAGGATCAATCCGACGGCCCCCAGCATCAGCGGCTGCGGTTCGCTGGATGGCGAAATGCCCCGCCCCATGATCAGCACCAGCCCCAGAATCACGATCAGCACGGCAACGCCGGTTCCGATCGGCGCGGCGCCGGCGATCTTGGCCAGACGGGCGGCTTCCAGTTCCTCATCGGTCAGTTTCTGGCTTTGGGATGCGCCGCCGGCCTCGTCGATCCGGGTCTGCTCGGCGACCGCCGCATCCCATTTCTCCTGCCCGTGCAGCTCGATCATCGAGGCCTTGCATTCCTCGCTGACATTGGTGCGCAGGCTGGCGCCTTCGCCCAGGTCGGAGAAGGCAGAGACCGTGACATCCTGCGATCCGATGACATTCACGTTAGCCAGCAGGATCGCCCCCACGATCAACGCCAGAGGCGCGGCCAGCAACCACGTCAGGCCCTCGGCCCGGGTGATCGGCTCTTGGTTGGTCGATCCCATTTCCACTGCAGGGGCATGTTCGGGATTGAGCAGCGCATAGCCGAACGCATAAAGCGCATAGAGCAGCGCGAGCAGGATGCCGGGCAGCAGCGCCGCCTGAAACAGCGTGCCCACCGATACCACCGCCGGTTCCCCCAGATAGGTCAGCGCATCAGAGCAACCCGCGGCGACAGCACGGCTTTCCTGCGCGGTGGAATAGAGATCCCCCGCAAGTGTGCCCAGAAGCACGATCACGATGGAGGGCGGGATGATCTGCCCGAGCGTTCCCGAGGCCGCAATCACGCCGGTGGCCAGTTCCGGCGAGTAATTGTTCCGCAACATCGTCGGCAGCGCCAACAGCCCCATCGTCACCACGGTTGCGCCGACGATGCCGGTCGAGGCCGCCAGAAACGCGCCCACGACCACGATCGACACGGCCAGACCGCCGGGCAGCGGTCCGAACACGCGGGCCATTGTGGTCAGCAGATCGTTGGCGATCTTGGATCGCTCCAGCGCGATGCCCATCATCACGAACATCACCACCGCCAGCAGCGTTTCAATCGACTGGCCTGCCAGAACGCGTTCGTTCATGCGATTCACGATAAAGGACACGTTGCGGTCCAGCGCGGTTTCCCAGCCTTGGGCAAATACGGGCACGCCAACCCTGGGCAAATCCGGATATCGGAATATCGACACCGCATCCGTCTTGACCCCCGACGCGACCAGATCGCGATAGGCTTGGCTGCCGGTGTCTATGGCCTGGTGAATCAGCAGCCCGGCACTGTCCAGCGCGGCAATGATCCCGAAGGAAATGATGCCCGCGCCACCGATGGCGAACGCCACCGGAAAGCCGCTCAGGATACCGCCGAAAAGGCAGAGAAATACGATGATCAGGCCGATCTCGACGCCATCAAGTCCGAATAGCATGACCGGCTCCCCTAGTGATTTTCTTCGATTGCATGAACAAGCTCGGCCTCCTCGTCGCCGAGATTATCCCTGTCGAGATATTTGTGTTCGCTGTCCGGACCTTCGACCAACTCCAGGAAGGACCGGTAGAAGAAGGCGACGGAATGAATGAAGACCATGCCGGCAAAGCTCACCAGCAGGATCTTGAACAGGAAATAGGCATCGAACCCGTTGGGGCTGAACCCGATGGTTTCCACGTTCCAGCGCAGCGCCCGCGATTTCGTCAGCAGCTTGTCCAGCGTGTCGCTTGCCGACGGTTTCGGCACCACCAGATGCCGCCACAGGAAATACCAGCCATACATCCAGATCAGCACCGCCGCCGGCATCATGAAAATGACCGAACCGATCATGTCTATCACGCGCTTGGCGCGGTACCCGACCGCGGAATAGATCAGGTCCACCCGCACATGGCCGCCCTGCACAAAGGTATAGGTGGCGCAGAGCGTGACGATAATCGCGTTTTCCAGCTTCAGCATCTCGGCCCACCACGACACGTCGCGGGTCACCGTCTTGCCCAGCCCCATCGAGATTTCGGAGGCGGCGAAAATACGTTGCATGAAGATGATGACGATCTGCTGCAGCACCATCAGCAGCCCGGCCCAGGCCATCAGCCGCCCGACGCGGTTGGCGAACCCTTCCATCACGGTCACGCAGAACCACATGAAATTGCGCCAGACCAGACCGATCAACGTCAAGACCAGCACCAGCATCAGGATGACGAAAAACAGTTCGGTCGATCCGCCGTAGTAGATAAAGCGCATCAGCGCCTGCTTGTCCTCGGGACTGGAAAGCCCGTTGAGCCAGCTCAGCCACAGGCCCGGATTGGCCAGCGCATAGAACAGATTGGCAAAGGATTGTCCGAGGTTCGAAAAGAACCAGGCAATGCCGTCCAGCATATCATCCCCCTTGTCGGTTCGGTTTCACCTGAGGTGACCCGTGCCCCGTCGGTCGTTGCCGCGGGTTATGTTGCAAAACGGCCCCGGTAGGTGCCGGGGCCGTTTCGATTACCATCCATGCGCAGGCGATCAGCCCAGCACGCGGTCACGCTGGGCGCGGTAGGCGCCTTCGGATTTGGTCAGCCAGCCCGACGAGGAGCGCATCGATTCGAATGCGCTGTTGCGGATGCGGGCATACAGGTCGTCGTCCATGTATTGGTCCAGTGTTTCCTTGGATGCCTGGCCGAAGGCATCCCAGACCGAATCCGGGAATTCCATGATCTTGACGCCACCCGCCTGAAGGCGCTGCAGCGCCGCCGAGTTTTCGGACAGGAACTGCGACAGGTTCCACTGGTGGCCTTCGCCGGCGGCGATTTCGCAGATTCGCTGCTGCGCCGGGGTGAAGCTTTCGAACACTTCGCGGTTGAAGGCCAGCGACAGACCTGCGCCCGGTTCGTGGAAACCGGCGGTGTAGTAGGTCTTGGTGATTTCCTGGAACCCGGCCTTTTCATCCGCCCAGGGACCGATCCATTCGGTGCCGTCGATCGCACCGGACGCCAGCGCCTGATACACTTCCGCGCCCGGCAGGTTCTGAACCGATGCGCCCAGCTTGCCCAGAGCTTCGCCGCCCAGACCCGGCATCCGGAATTTCAGACCGTTGAAATCCTCGGGCCCGTTGATCTCTTTCGAGAACCAGCCGCCCGCCTGCGCACCGGTGTTACCGCCGAGGAAGGATTTCAGACCGAAGATCTGCCCCAGTTCGTCATGCAGTTCGTGGCCGCCGTCATGGTAGTACCAGTTGATCAGTTCCTGCGCGGTCATGCCGAACGGCACCGCGGTGAAGAACGCGTAGCCGGGATGTTGGCCCACGAAGTAGTAGTCGGCGCCGTGATACATGTCGGCCTGTCCCGAGGTCACCGCGTCGAACACTTCGAACGCGCCGACCAGTTCGCCGGCGGCTTTCAGATCGACGGTCAGCTGGCCATCGGTCATTTCGGTGATCATGTTTGCACTGCGCTCGGCACTGTCGTGCACACCGGCGAGACCCCTCCCCCAGGTCGTGACCAGCGTCAGCGTCCGGTTGCCCTGCGCATAGAGCGGTGCCGCCAGCGAGGTGGCCGCGGCAGCCGATCCGCCAAGCGCACTCGTTTTCAGAAAAGACCGACGATCCATCAATGTATCTCCCTTGGATTCGCGACCCGCTCTTGTCCGATTAGCGGCGGGCCTGTCGTTAAAGTAGGGATCACACTATGCAAAGCTTTGGCCAAGTCAAAGAGAAGAATCGTCATTTTTGGAACTTCCCCTACGAGACCTTCACCGCCGATCACACATCATCGCCGATGCCGGATGCGCATTCCCGAACGGCGCAGCGCATATACGCAACGACTTCGAAAATTGCCAGCGGAGGCTGTTGTGTGAAATAAAATTACAAAATTTCGCAGCCGGGAGCCATTTTTTCCGGCGCTTCCCGGTTGACGCCCCCGCCCGCCCCTCATAATGTCCGCCGCAGCAAAAAGGAGCCGAGGGGCATGGCAACCCTAGTCGTAATCGTAGGATGTAAGCGCATGGGCCGGTAACGGTTAACCATAATCGATCCCATGCGCCTCCGAACCTTCTCGGAGGCTTTTTTGTTTGCAAAACGATGCCGCGGATGGAGCACGAGGCGATGACACGAGATATGACCGGAGCGAAAATGGTGGTTCAGGCCCTCAAGGATCAGGGCGTTGACACCGTATTCGGATATCCCGGCGGCGCGGTGCTGCCGATCTATGACGAAATCTTTCTGCAGAACGACATCCGCCACATCCTGGTACGTCACGAACAGGGCGCGGTTCACGCGGCCGAAGGCTATGCGCGGTCGACCGGCAAACCGGGCGTGGTGCTCGTCACCTCAGGTCCCGGCGCCACCAATGCCGTGACCGGGCTGACCGATGCGCTGATGGATTCGATCCCGATCGTGGTGCTGACTGGCCAGGTCCCCACTTTCATGATCGGCTCGGACGCCTTTCAGGAGGCCGACACCGTCGGCATCACCCGCCCCTGCACCAAGCATAACTGGCTGGTGAAGGATACCGACCGGCTGTCCGAAACCATTCACGAGGCATTCCACGTCGCCACCGCCGGCCGGCCCGGGCCGGTGCTGGTCGACATTCCCAAGGACGTGCAGTTCGCCAGCGGTACGTATTCCGCACCGCGCCCGTCGAACTCCCATTACCAGCCGCAACTGAAAGGGGATCTTGAGGAAATCACCGAACTGGTGGCGGCGATGGAGACGGCGAAACGCCCGATCTTCTACACCGGCGGCGGCGTGATCAATTCCGGCCCGGCGGCCAGCCAGCTGCTGCGCGAACTGGTGGACGCGACCGGGATTCCGATCACCTCGACCCTGATGGGGCTCGGCGCCTATCCCGCCTCCGGCCCGAACTGGCTGGGGATGCTGGGCATGCACGGGCTCTACGAGGCCAACATGGCCATGCATGGCTGCGACCTGATGATCAACATCGGCGCACGGTTCGACGACCGGATCACCGGGCGCATCGATGCGTTTTCTCCGAAATCGGTCAAGGCGCATATCGATATCGACCCGTCGTCGATCAACAAGGTGATCCGCGTCGACATCCCCATCGTCGGCGACGTGGCCCATGTGCTCGAGGATGTGCTCAAGGTCTGGAAGGCGCGCGGCCGCAAGATCAACGGCGCCGCCCTGAAGGACTGGCACAAGAAGATCGACGCATGGCGCGAGGTGAACTGCCTGTCCTTCACCGACAGCAAGAAATCGATCAAACCGCAATACGCGCTGCAACGGCTCGAGGCGCTGACCCGCGAACACGACCGTTACATCTGCACCGAGGTCGGCCAGCACCAGATGTGGGCGGCGCAGTTCCTGACCTTCGAAGACCCCAACCGCTGGATGACATCGGGCGGTCTGGGCACTATGGGCTATGGCTTCCCGGCCTCGATCGGCGTGCAGATGGCGCATCCCGATGCGCTGGTGATCAACGTCGCCGGCGAAGCATCGTGGCTGATGAACATGCAGGAGCTGGGCACCGCCGCGCAGTATCGCCTGCCGGTCAAGCAATTCATCCTGAACAACGAACGGCTGGGCATGGTCCGCCAGTGGCAGGAACTGCTGCACGGCGAACGCTATTCCCACAGCTGGTCCGAGGCGCTGCCCGATTTCGTCAAGCTGGCCGAGGCGTTCGG
>CAYGNB010000165.1:0-7003 GCA_964351135.1 uncultured Rhodobacterales bacterium
ATGAAACGCCCAAGGCGAAAACCATCGCCGGGGCGAAACATGACTGGGAACTGGTGATCGGCATGGAGGTCCACGCGCAGGTCAGTTCGAACGCCAAGCTGTTTTCGGGTGCCTCGACCGCGTTTGGCGCCGAGCCCAATTCCAACGTTGCCTTCGTGGACGCGGCGATGCCGGGCATGCTGCCGGTGATCAACGAATTCTGTGTCGAACAGGCGGTGCGCACCGGGCTGGGGCTAAGGGCCGAGATCAACCTGAAATCGGCCTTCGACCGCAAGAACTATTTCTATCCCGACAATCCGCAGGGCTATCAGATCAGCCAGCTCTACCACCCGATCGTGGGCGAGGGCGAGGTGATCGTGGACATGGAGCCCGGCGTCGCCCGCCGGGTGCGGATCGAGCGGATCCACCTGGAACAGGACGCGGGCAAATCGATCCACGACATGGATCCGAACATGTCGTTCATCGACCTCAACCGCACCGGTGTTCCGCTGATGGAAATCGTCAGCCGCCCGGATATTCGCGGACCCGAGGAAGCGGCCGCATACATGCTGAAACTGCGCCAGATCCTGCGCTATCTGGGCACCTGCGACGGCAACATGCAGAACGGCAACCTGCGCGCCGACGTGAACGTGTCGGTCTGCCGCCCCGGCGACTACGAACGCTATCAGGAAACCCAGGATTTTTCACACCTGGGCACCCGCTGCGAGATCAAGAACATGAACTCGATGCGGTTCATCCAGGCCGCCATCGAATATGAGGCGCGGCGCCAGATCGCGATTCTCGAAGGCGGGGGAACGATAGATCAGGAAACCCGGCTCTATGATCCCGACCGGAACGAAACGCGGTCGATGCGGTCCAAGGAAGAAGCGCATGACTATCGCTATTTCCCCGACCCCGACCTGCTGCCGCTTGAGATCGAACAGGACTGGGTGGACGGCATCGCCGCCGGCCTGCCGGAACTGCCCGACGCCAAGAAGGCGCGGTTCATGGGCGATTTCGGGCTGACAGACTATGACGCCAGCGTGTTGACGGCCGAGGTCGAATCCGCCGCCTATTTCGAAGACGTGGCGCAGGGCCGCGACGGCAAACAGGCCGCCAACTGGGTCATCAACGAACTGTTCGGGCGGCTCAAGAAGGAAGACCACTCGATCACCGAAAGCCCGGTGTCGCCCGCACAGCTGGGCGGCATCATCGACCTGATCGCCAAGGGCGACATTTCCGGCAAGATCGCCAAGGACCTGTTCGAGATCGTCTATACCGAAGGCGGCGACCCGGCGCAGATCGTCGAGGAACGCGGCATGAAGCAGGTCACCGATACCGGCGCCATCGAAACAGCCGTGGACGAGATCATCGCCGCCAACCCGGCACAGGTGGAAAAGGCCAAGGTGAACCCGAAACTGGCGGGCTGGTTTGTCGGTCAGGTGATGAAGGCCACCGGCGGCAAGGCCAACCCCAAGGCCGTGAACGACATCGTGCAGGCCAGGCTGGGGCTGTAGCTGGATCGCCATGCGCCGCCAAACGAGGAGCCACGCATGACCGTCCCCTTCATGTCCAGCCCGATGGAAGTGAAACCGGAATGGATCGACTATAACGGCCATCTCAACATGGCCTATTACAGCGTGCTGTTCGATCAGTGCGGCGATCAGGTCTATGAGCTGCTGGGGCTGGGTCCGGACTATGCCCGCAGCCGTGGCTTCACCACCTACACCGCCGAATTCCACATCCGCTACAGGCGCGAACTGCATGTCGGCGACAGGGTGCGCTGCTCGTTTCAGTTGCTCGATCACAACGACCGCAGCTTTCATTCCTATCAGGAGCTGTTTCACGAAGACGGCTGGCTGGCAGCGACCGGTGAGGCATTGGGCCTGCATATCGACCAATCCGGGCCACGGGTCGCACCGTTCCCATCCGATGTTGCCGAAAAGATCGCCGCCATGCGCACGGCCCATGCGGCCCTGCCCCGGCCCGAGGGCGCAGGCGGGTCGATCGCGATCCGGCATCGGTCACGCTGATCCCGTGCGCCGCGATCACCGATCAATCAGGGCCGGGAAGCCCTTGTTTCTGTTTCAATACCAGCAGGAAACCGGCTAGGGTTCCGCGAAAACGCACCGACGACGGACGGGGGACAGGACGACCAGATGCGGCGATATGAATACAAGGTGGTGCCCGCGCCTCAGAAGGGGCTCAAGGAACGTGGTGTACGCAGCGCCGAGGGTCGGTTTGCCTTTGCGGTGGAAACCGCGCTGAACGAAATGGGTGCCGAGGGCTGGGAATATCTGCGCGCCGAGTTGTTGCCGAGCGAGGAACGCTCGGGCCTGACCGGATCGGTGACCAACTGGCGCAACGTTCTGGTGTTCCGGCGCGCACTGGACGGGGATACATCCGAAACCACAGCTGACGACCGCCCTGACCCTGGCTCTGACCCGGACGAACAGGCCGACACCCGACGCGGCCCCGCGCTGCCGCCGGAACCGCTGGGGCAACCGCAGCTGACCGCGGGCGAAGGCGTCGTACCGCCGCTGGTATCGGACCCATCCGCCCCGGAACCGCCGCTGCGTGCAATCCGCGATGCAGCGGCGCATGACGATGACCGCGACGACAGGGACGACCCCGAGAGCGACGGCGACGCGCGGCGCTGATCGCCCGCGCCACTGGCCCGAACCGCTCTGCCCGCCCCAAAGGTGACCCGATCCCGATTTCGTGCTAGGATCGCCGGGCAGCGCGATCGCATGCCGCCCGGGTCGGAGCCGGTGTAAAGGCTTCCAGATCCTCAGTAATCATGGCCATCCGGCCTGTGGCCACGGCCACATACCGACCGGGCATTTCCTCGCGTTGCATGATCGTTATTTGAGCGAGGTCATTTACCATGAGTAATTCAACGCATCGGGACGGCGATATTTCCAAGCTGCATCCCGTGGTTCGCGAAAAGGTGCAAAAGATCCGCGAACAGCTGCATAAGGAAAAAATCCCCTTTGAGGTGTTCGAGGCCTGCCGCACACCGCAGCGGCAAGCCGCCCTCTACGCCCGGGGCCGAACCCGGCCGGGCACCAAGGTCACCTGGGTCGGACCGTGGAAGTCGATCCACCAGTACGGGCTGGCGGTAGATTTCGTGCTGTGCCCCGGCGGCAACTGGAGCTGGGACGACAAGGGCGCCGAGGCGGCGCATTGGAAACGCATGCACGAACTGGCCGAGCAGCACGGGATGCGGCCGATCCGCAACAGCAAGGGGCATCTGGTCGAGAAACCGCATATCCAGCTCGCTGATGTATCGGCAAGCGACCTTTATCGGGGCGGCTATCCCGACGGCGGCGATACCGCCTGGGCCGAATACCTGGCCGAGATGATCGACAACTGGTCGGGCCCCACCGTACCACCGCCGAAACCGGCGCTGGCACCGGAACCGCCGGGCCTGCCCGACGATATTGTCGACGACATGGAGGCCGAAGCGGACGCGGCGGGTCTGGGCACGGATATCGTGGCCGACAAGGCCGCCGCCGCCATCGAAGCCGCCGAGGCGGATGCACGGTTCCAGCGGCTGCACGCCTTCGTCAAGCTGTGGGAGGGCGATAAGTTCGTCGATCATCCCGAGGACAAGGGCGGACCGACGAAATACGGCATCACACAGGCGACGCTGGCCAACTGGCGTGGACGGGATATCACCGCCGGGGACGTGCGCCGGCTGACCCGCGAAGAGGCCGACGCGATCCTGCGCGCCAACTACTACAACATCTGCCGCTGCGGCGAGATGCCGGAACGCACGGCGGCCGTGGTCTATAACGGCGCGGTGCTGCACGGCCCGAGACGCAGCGTCGAGTTCCTGCAGAGGGCGTTCAACGACCTTGGCATGACCGTGGATGGCGCGCCGCTCGAAGTGGACGGCGACATCGGCCGCCTGACCATCGCCGCCGCCCGCCAGACCGACGCAGGCGCGCTGGCCAAGGCCTATATGGACATACAGGACACGTATTTCCGCCAGCTGTCCAATTTCGACACTTTCGGCGCCGGGTGGCTCAACCGCCTGGCGGCGCTGCGCGACTTTGTTTCCTCCCTGCCGCAAGGAGCGGGCAAGCGCCCGAAGACCACGATGGAGATTTCCGACCGCAAGCTCGATCTCGACCTGGACACCGACAAACTGCTGGGTGCGGTCCTGGCCGGCGCCGACAATGTCACCGGCGGCAAACTGGCCCGGCGCGCGGCACTGGCCAGCGTACTGGAGTCGCTGCTGGACAACGCCGGGTCGGGCGGCGGCAGCCGCGACCGCGCACGCAGGGCGCTGCTGCGCGTTCTTGTCAAACAGCTGACCGACGATGCCCCCGCACCCGCGCCGGCGGATGGCAGCGGCGGAAAACCGCCGCTGACGCCGGTGAACGCCGCGTTGGGCGACACCATCGGCTATGCGCTGGACGGCAAGAAATCGGTGATCGGCATCGTCGGGCTGATCCTGACCGTGATCCTGCCGAAAATGGGCCTGCCAACGGCAGCGGCCAGCCTGATCATCGACAACACGCCGATGCTGATCACGTTGCTGGCCACCTTCACCGGCTGGGGGTTCCTGGGCAAGATCGACAAGGCCATCGCGTCGCTGAAACCGCCAGAGACCTGATCTCTCCGCCCGTCAGTCGCCGATATCCATCGACAATGCATGGATGCGGTTGACGATGTCAGAGCCAAGCGCAGCGTGCACCGCGCGGTGCCGCTGCAGGCGGCTTTGCCCGGCAAAGGCACTGGCACGGATGCGCAGGTTGAAGTGGCTCTCGCCGCCCTCGCGGTATCCCGCATGGCCGCGATGGCTTTCGCTGTCATCCACGATTTCCAGTTCGCGCGGCTCGAACGCGGCCCGGAGCCGCTCGCGCATGTCGTCTGCTATCGCCATATGTCTGCTCTTTCCTTCTGCTTCGGGTGACGATTTTTTCGCGCCGCCCTCTTCTATCTCGCGCCGCATAGATTAAACTCCGGCTTCCGAGTCGAACAGGGGCCCGCAATGACACGACCAGATCCATTCGGTTTCGATATGTCCGTATCTTCTGCAAAGAAGAAGAACCCGCGCGGGCGGCGATCCATGTCGGGTGCATCGGAGACGTCGGTACGGGTCTGCGATCACGAAGGCTGCAACGAAGCAGGCAAGTACCGCGCGCCCAAGGCCCCGGACGTGCTGGATGATTTCTTCTGGTTCTGCCAGCAGCATGTGCGCGAATATAACCAGAAATGGAATTTCTTCGACGGCACCACCGAGGCCGAACTGAATGCGCAGATGTCCAAGGACAAGGTGTGGGAACGCCAGACCCGGCCAATGGGCGACCCCGAGGCGCGGGCCTGGGCACGGCTGGGCATCGAGGATCCGCACCAAGTGCTGGGTGAAAAGGCAACGCAGAACCCCGGCCGCAGCGCCGGGCGGCGTCTGCCGGCCACCGAACGCCGGGCCATCGAGATCCTCGAGGCCGAGGACCGCTGGACCAAGACCGAGATCCGCCGCGCCTACAAGAAGCTCATCAAGGTCCTGCACCCCGACATGAACGGCGGCGACCGCAGCCAGGAAGAGCGGCTGCAAGAGGTCGTCTGGGCCTGGGATCAGGTGAAGATCAGCCGCAACTTCAAGGACTGACCGCCACCGGCCCGGTCAGGCGTCATCCCCGTCATCGGGGGTCAGCAAACGCCGGGCCTCCGCCACGCCGGCGGCGGCGGATTTCGCCAGATAGGCCACGTCCCCGCCAATGGTGGTCATATCGAAGCCCCAACCGATCGCGCGCGCGGCATAGGCGGGCGTCCCGCAATGCAGCCCCGCACGGATCCCGGCGGCTTTCGCGGCGGCCAGGACGCGGCGGATCACCTCGATCATCTCGGGTTCCTCGCGGTCCAGACCCGGCGGCAGCCGACCGTTGGTGACGCCAAGGGTCAGGTCGGCTGGGCCGATATAGATCCCGTCCAGCCCCGGCGTGGCGCAGATTGCCTCGACATTCCCGACCGCTTCGGCGGTTTCGATCATCGCCAGCACGACGATTTCGTCATTGGCCCTCGCGGCATAGTCCGGCCCGGCGGCGAAAACCGCGCGGGTCGGCCCGAAGCTGCGATTGCCCAGCGGCGGATAGCGCACCATACGCACCAGTTCGGCCGCCTGTTCGGGTGTGTTCACCATCGGGCAGATGATGCCATAGGCGCCCGCGTCCAGCAGCTTCATCACGATGCCCGGCTCCAGCCACGGCGCGCGCGCGATGGTTGTGACGCCGCTGGCACGCAACGCCTGCAACATACTCTTGGCGTCCGAAAAATCGAGAAACCCGTGCTGCACGTCCACGGTAAGGCTGTCGAACCCCTGCGCCGCCATGATTTCGGCGGTGAAGGGATTGCCGATGGACAGCCAGCCGTTCAACGCCGGGCGTCCTTCGGACCAGATCTGCTTGAGCCTGTTCTTGATCATGTCACCTCCTGCCATTTGCCACGTTTCGGGGCCGCGTCATTGCAGATGCCGGCATTCGGGCACCGGGGTCAGCACCTTGCCCTCGGCAAAAAACCGGTCGAGGTTGTCGCAGGTCAGGTCCCCCATCGCTTGCCGCGTCTCGACCGTGGCGCTGCCCACATGCGGGGTCAGCACCACGTTTTCCATCGCCTTCAACGCCGCCGGGATCGCGGGCTCGGCCTCGAACACGTCGAGCCCCGCCCCACCCAGCGCCCCGTTTTCAAGCGCCGCGACCAGCGCCGTTTCGTCCACCACCGATCCGCGCGAGACATTGACCAGAATACCCTCCGGTCCCAGCGCCGCCAGCACCTCGGCATTCACCAGATGCCGTGTTCCGGCGCCACCGGGCGTGATGCAGATCAACACATCCGATTGCCGCGCCAGATCGACCGGATCGGCGCAATATGTATGTGGCACATCCTTGGGGCTGCGCGTGTGATAGAGGATCCGGGCCCCGAACACCTGTGCCCGTTCGGCGATGACAGCCCCGATCCGACCCAACCCGAGAATACCCACCGCACGGTTCTGCACCGACCGGGTCAGCGGGAA
>CAYGNB010000166.1:0-6987 GCA_964351135.1 uncultured Rhodobacterales bacterium
GTGTTTCGTTGGGAAAACCTTGACGGCTTCGAGGTCGGCTGGTTCGCGCGCGGACGGCTGACCGTGCAGTCCGGTGCCGCAGATGGCTTGTGGGGGCTGATCAAGCGTGACCGCGTCGATGCGGGGCAGCGGGTGATCGAGCTATGGGAACCGTTGCGCGCCGAGGTGAAGGCGGGAGATGTGGTTCGGCTGGATACGGGATGCGACAAGCGGATGGAGACTTGCCGGTTGAAGTTCAACAACCTCGTCAATTTCCAGGGGTTCCCGGATATTCCCGACGAAGACTGGATGATGGCGGTCCCCAAACAGAGTGGGGCGAATACCGGCGGCAGCCTCAGATGATCGTGGGGCGGCAGGATATCGTTTGCGTGGCGCGCGGCTGGATCGGTACGCCCTATTGCCATCAAGCTGCTCTGCGCGGGGCGGGGGCGGATTGTCTGGGGCTGGTGCGCGGCGTTTGGCGCGAACTGGTCGGCGAGGAGCCCGAGGTCGTGCCCGCCTATACCATGGATTGGTCGGAGCCGCAGGGTGAGGAGCGGTTGTGGCAGGCTGCGCAGCGGCACCTGGTCGAACGGGTGACGGGTTCGCCCGCCGAGTCGGGCGATGTGATCCTGTTCCGGATGCGCGCCGGGGGCGTGGCCAAGCATCTGGGGATTGTCGCGCGGACCGGGGAGAATGCCAGCTTCATTCACGCTTATTCCGGCCACGGTGTGGTCGAAAGCCCGCTGAGCGGACCGTGGCGGCGGCGCATTGTCGCCGTGTTCGAATTTCCGAAGGAGGTTTGCTGATGGCAACCATAGTTCTTGCAGCTGCCGGCGCGGCAATTGGCGGTTCCATCGGGGGCACGGTGGCCGGGCTTTCGACGGCCATCATCGGTCGCGCGGTCGGAGCTGTCGCGGGCCGCATGATCGACGAACGGCTTCTCGGATCGGGGAGCGATCCGATCGAGACCGGCAAGGTGGATAAATTCCGGCTGACGCAGGCGGGCGACGGCGCGCCGTTGGCGCAGGTCTACGGCAGGATGAGGGTCGGAGGCCAGGTGATCTGGGCCTCTGATTTCCAGGAAACGACGACCACCAGCGGTGGCGGTGGCAAGGGATCTCCATCGCAACCCTCGACGACGAGCTACAGCTATTCTGTCTCGCTCGCCATTGCCGTGTGCGAGGGCGAAGTGGCGGCGATCGGCCGGGTCTGGGCCGATGGCGAAGAGGTTGCGCGCGACGATCTGAACATGCGCGTATATCGCGGCACGAGAAACCAGCTGCCAGATCCGGTGATCGAGGCGATCGAGGGCACAGGTATGGTGCCAGCCTATCGCGGCACGGCGTATGTCGTGATGGAGGATCTCGGGCTCGAGCGTTTCGGAAACAGGGTGCCCCAGTTTTCCTTTGAGGTGGTGCGGGCGGAACAGCCCGGCGCGCGGGAATACGATGTGGACTTGGCCCAGATCGTGAAAGGCGTGGCCCTGATACCCGGCACCGGAGAATACAGTCTTGCGACGACGCCGGTCTATTACTCCGACGGGCCGGGAAGCCGCTGGGCAGCCAACCTGAATTCGCCGTCCGGAAAACCCGATTTTGTCGCTTCGGCAGAGACGCTCGCGGAGGAACTGCCCGGCTGTGACGCGGTGTCGATGGTCGTGTCCTGGTTCGGTGGCGATCTGCGTTGCGGCGAATGCGTGCTGGAGCCGAAAGTGGCGAAGGCAGAGTTCGATGGCGAAAACATGCCATGGACGGTCTCGGGCGTTTCGCGCGGCACCGCGAAAGAGATCGCCCAGCAAGACGGCAGGCCGATTTACGGCGGTACGCCCGCGGACGCGTCGGTCGTCGAGGCGATCCGGCATTTGCGGTCCCAGAACAAGCGCGTGATGTTCTATCCGTTCATCCTCATGGATCAGATGAGCGGCAGTGGGCTGGCCGACCCCTGGGGCGGGGCCGATGAGCAGGCCAAGTTGCCATGGCGGGGGCGGATCACGCTCTCGAAGGCACCGGGAACCGATGGGTCGGTGGATGGGACCGCACAGGCGGATGCCGAGGTGGCGGCGTTTTTCGGAACCGCCAAGGCGACGGATTTTGCGGTGCAGGATGGCCAGGTGGTCTATTCCGGTCCGGACGAATGGGGGTTCCGGCGCTTCATTCTGCACTATGCCGCCCTTTGTGCGGCTGCGGGAGGCGTCGCGTCGTTTTGCATCGGATCGGAGATGCGCGGCCTGACCCAGATCCGTGGCGCCAACGGTTTTCCCGCCGTGGTGCAGCTGCGGCAGATCGCGGCGGAGGCCCGCAAGCTGCTCGGGGCCAATGTGAAGATCGGCTATGCGGCGGACTGGTCCGAGTATTTCGGATATCAGCCGCAGGATGGCAGCGGTGACCGGTATTTTCACCTCGATCCGTTGTGGGCAGATGACAACATCGATTTTGTCGGTATCGACAATTACATGCCGCTGTCGGATTGGCGTGAAGGTGACGATCATGCCGATCTGCGCGCGGGTTGGGAGAACATCCACGAGATCGCCTATCTCGAAGCCAATATCGAGGGCGGCGAGGGATTCGATTGGTATTACCATTCGCCGGAAGCGGAGGCGGCGCAGATCCGCACGCCGATCACGGACGAGGAACATGAGGAGCCCTGGGTCTGGCGCTACAAGGATTTGCGCGGATGGTGGTCGAACCGGCACCACGAAAGGGTCGCTGGCAAGCGGAAGAAAAATCCGACGGCCTGGGTTCCCCAGTCCAAACCGATCTGGTTCACGGAGCTCGGCTGCGCCGCTATCGACAGGGGCACCAACCAGCCGAACAAGTTCCTCGATCCGAAATCATCGGAATCCAAACTGCCAAAATACTCGAACGGCACGCGCGATGATCTGATCCAGATCGCCTATCTGCGGGCGATGCTGGGCTATTGGCAGCGGTCGTCGAACAATCCGCGGTCCGACGTCTATGGCGGCCGGATGATTGACCTGAATAACGCCTATGTCTGGGCCTGGGACGCACGTCCGTTCCCGTCATTTCCGAACAACACCGAACTGTGGAGCGACGGTATCAACTATGGCCGCGGCCATTGGTTGAACGGGCGTGTCGGGACGCGGACACTGGCGTCGGTGGTGGAAGAGGTCTGCCGGCGTTCGGGGCTGCGGGATGTCGATACATCACGCCTGTATGGTGCCGTGCGCGGATACGTGGTGGACCAGATCGAGGAAGCACGGGCGGGCCTGCAGCCGCTGATGCTGCGTTATGCGTTCGATGCGGTAGAACGGGATGGCGCGCTTCGGTTCCGGATGCGCGATGGCAGGGGAGCAATCCGAATCCCGGAGGAAAGCTTTGCGGCGACCGGCGAAACCGACGGCCTGATCGACCATTCGCGGGCGGCCGAGGCGGAAATGTCCGGGCGTGTGCGTTTGCGGTTCGTTCAGTCGGGTGCGGATCACGAAGTGGTCGCCGAAGAGGCGGTACTGGCCGACGATGCGACCCACGCCGTGTCCACCAGTGAAATCCCGTTGTCGATGACACGTGCCGAAGGGCGCGTAGTGGTCGAACGCTGGTTGGCCGAGGCGCGCGTATCGAGGGATACCGCCAGATTTGCGCTGCCGCCATCCCTGCTGGAGATCGGGGCCGGCGATGTCGTGCAACTGGCAAACGAGGGAGGTGGCGGTGCCAGCCTGTACCGCGTCGACCGCGTGGAGCAGGCGGAAATGCAGGTCCTGGATGCGGTCAGGATCGAACCGGCGGTTTATACACCGTCGGACATGGCCGAAAACCTGCCCCCGGTAAAGCCCTTTGTCGCACCGGTTCCGGTTCAGCCGCTGTTCATGGATCTGCCGTTGCTCACGGGCGATGAAGTGCCGCACGCGCCCTATCTGGCGGTCACCGCGCGGCCATGGCCCGGAACGGTCGCGCTTTATGCGTCGGCGTCGGACGAAAACTATGCGCTGGACGAGATCGTCGCATCACGATCGGTCGTTGGGGTCACGCAGTCGCCTTTGGGGTGGGCTCCGGCCGGGCGCTGGGATGAAGGCCCGGCGCTGCAGGTGAGGCTGATGAGCGGTGCGCTGGAATCCCGAAACGGGTCGGCGGTTCTGAACGGGGCCAATCTCGCGGCGATCGGTGACGGTTCCAGCGGACGGTGGGAGTTGTTTCAGTTCCGCGGCGCCGATCTGATCGCCACCAATACTTATCTGCTGAGCGGACGTTTGCGCGGGCAGGCCGGGAGCGACGGGGTGATGCCCGAAACCTGGCCCAAAGGGTCCTGGTTCGTCCTGCTCGATGACAAACCGAAGCAGATCAGCCTGAGAGCGAACCAGCGCCGGATCGCGCGCCATTATCGTATCGGACCCGCGCGGCGCGGGTATGACGATCCGTCATATGTGCACAAGGTCGAGGCCTTTGACGGAAACGGATTGCGGCCTTACGCGCCCTGTCATTTGAAGAGCTGGTCTGTCAGCGATGGCCGCCGCATCAGCTGGATACGCCGCAGCCGCATTGACGGGGACGGCTGGGATTTGCGCGAAATCCCGTTGGGCGAAGAGCGCGAAGAATACCTCGTGCGGGTTATCGGCGACGGTCGGGTGCTGCGCGAAGCCAGCATCGCCGAAACGCGCTGGACCTATCCCGAGGCGCAACTGGAGGCCGACCGGGACTCGGGTCCGCTGCGGATCGAAGTGGCCCAGGTCTCGGCCCGCTATGGGCCGGGTCCGTTTGCCGGGCTGGATCTTAGCGGGACCGCGTGATGCGACCTTTGATGCATGGCGATGTGAGTTGTGCAGCGCGGGCGCTGTTGAATGTGCCCGCCAGCACGCGGTCGCGCCTGTGCCGGCGTCTGATCCATGAAGCCGGGGAGGCGCATGCTTATACGCAGCGCACCGGTAGAGTTCACCCGCTCTATGGCAACGGGTCGCTGATGTCCGCGGCTCGCAAGCGAGCGCTGGCGGCAGAGCCGAGGTTCGATGACATCGAATACTGCCGTTGTTTCGAAATGGTGTTGCGAAGGCTGGTGACCGTCCTATGCCGGGCCGCGACAGCTTGATTTCGCCAGCGTTCCCGGTCAATTTGGCGGTATTACACTGGTAAAATGTTGGGATTTCTCAGTGACGAAGCCTGCAAAGAAAACCCGCCGTATCGTGTCCTCGCGCCATCTGGCAGAGGGGGAGGGATGGGAAGCATCCGAGTTCGAATATGGGCTGATCATCGCGCATAATGCATTCTACCGTTGGGTACAGCGTTGCATGAGCGCGGCAGGTGCCCCCGATATGTCGCCGCTCGAAATCCTCGTGCTGCACAACGTCAATCACCGGGGCCGCGAAAAGAGGCTGTCGGACATTTGTTTTCTTCTCAACATCGAGGATACGCACACGGTCAACTATGCGCTACGCAAGCTGCTCAGGCTGGGGTTGCTCGCCTCGGAAAAACGCGGGAAGGAAGTGTACTACGCGACCTCTGGCGAGGGACGGGATCTGTGCGATCGTTATCGGGAGGTCCGCGAACAGTGCCTGATGGATGCATTGTCGGGCACCGGTGTCGCCAGCGGGGAATTGCGAGAGGTTGCGTCTCACCTGCGTGCGTTGTCGGGGTTGTACGATCAGGCGAGCAGGGCGGCCGCCTCTCTTTGATATCCGTGAGCGCAGGCCACTTTCGGTGGTGCTGGCGGTTTGCCGATCTTGCGTGCCGATCTGGCCCGACCTATACGCGCGTTCATGCTCGACGTCATTCCCAATCGCCCCGACCTGCCGCCGGAGATCGCCCGGCGCCGCACCTTTGCGATCATTTCGCACCCGGATGCGGGTAAGACGACGCTGACCGAAAAGTTCCTGCTCTATGGCGGCGCGATCCAGATGGCAGGGCAGGTCCGCGCCAAGGGTGAAGCCCGCCGCACGCGGTCCGATTTCATGCAGATGGAAAAGGACCGGGGCATCTCGGTGTCGGCCAGTGCCATGTCCTTCGATTTCGGAAAATTCCGGTTCAACCTGGTGGACACGCCGGGGCACAGCGATTTCTCGGAGGACACCTATCGCACGCTCACCGCCGTGGACGCGGCGATCATGGTGATCGACGGGGCGAAGGGGGTGGAAAGCCAGACCCAGAAGCTGTTCGAGGTCTGCCGCTTGCGTGATCTGCCGATCCTGACCTTCTGCAACAAGATGGACCGGGAAAGTCGCGATACGTTCGAGATCATCGACGAGATCCAGGAGATGCTGGCGATCGATGTGACGCCGGCCAGTTGGCCCATCGGGCAGGGGCGCGATTTCATCGGCTGCTACGACATGCTGCGGGACCGTCTGGAACTGATGGACCGGGCCGACCGGAACAGGGTGGCCGAGAGCATTGAGATTGCCGGTCTGGACGATCCGAAACTGGCCGAACATGTACCGGCGCATCTGCTCGACACGCTGCTGGAAGAGGTCGAGATGGCGCGCGAACTGTTGCCGCAGCTCGACCCGCAGGCGGTGATGGAAGGTCACATGACCCCGATCTGGTTCGGTTCGGCGATCAACTCCTTTGGGGTGAAGGAACTGATGGACGGTATTGCCGCCTATGGTCCCGAGCCGCAGCCGCAGCGTGCCGAGCCACGGCAGATTTCCCCCGACGAGAACAAGGTGGCGGGTTTCGTGTTCAAGGTGCAGGCCAACATGGACCCCAAGCACCGGGACAGGGTTGCGTTCCTGCGCATGGCCTCGGGCCATTTCAGGCGTGGTATGAAGCTGACCCATGTGCGGTCGAAAAAGCCGATGGCGGTGTCGAACCCGGTGTTGTTCCTGGCCGCTGACCGGGAACTGGCCGAAGAGGCCTGGGCGGGCGACATCATCGGTATTCCAAACCATGGCCAGTTGCGCATCGGCGACACGCTGACCGAAGGCGAGGCGCTGCGCGTAACGGGCATTCCATCCTTTGCGCCCGAACTGCTGCAGGGCGTGCGTGCGGGCGATCCGATGAAGGCCAAGCACCTGGAAAAGGCGCTGATGCAGTTCGCCGAGGAAGGCGCGGCCAAGGTGTTCAA
>CAYGNB010000167.1:0-6984 GCA_964351135.1 uncultured Rhodobacterales bacterium
GGGGTCGGCTGGGCGGATGGCCGTGCCAGCGCCGGTAGGCGCGCGTGAAATGCGCCGGATCGGAGTAACCCAGAAGATCCGAGATCTGCCAGAGGGGCAGGCGCCCCTCGTCGATCAGTTTCCGGGCGTGTTCGCGGCGCACCTCTTCCAGGATCCGGCTGAAGCTCGTGCCCTCGAGGTCGAGACGGCGTTGCAGGGTCCGGACACCGATATTGAGTTGGCGGGCCACCATTTCGGCGGTTGTGGTCGAGGATGCCAGCCCCTGCAGGAGGATGGTTCTTGCCTTTTCGCTGGCGGTTCTCGGCGGCGCCGACCGGGCATAGCGCAGAAGGTCGAGATAGCTCACCGGCATCTCCGCCGCCTGATCGGTGCCGGAGGGGAGGTCCAGGAGATGGGCCGGGAAGCGGACATAATTCGAACCGGAGGACCATTGGATCGGAACGGCCAGCCGGTCTTCCAGCGCGTTCCGCTTTCCATAGCTCTCCGCCTCGACACCGCATTCCAGTATCTCGGGTTCAAAACCGAGATACTGGGTCATCCCGGCCAGCATCTGCAGCAGGGTATGGATCGCATGATGATGGCGGCCAAACATCAGGGGCAGATCGACGCTGTAGGTCCAGGTGGCGAGCCCCCGCGCCTCGGAGAGGCGCATGGTGCTGCAACGCTGATGCAACCGGACGCCGCGGTCGATCCGGATGAGCGCGGTGCGCAGGGTCGCCCCCTGCAGGGCATAGGTTACGAACGGGCCAAAGGATTCCGGCTTCAGCGCCTCGGCCGCGAAGACGCCGAACATGTCGTCCCCGGCCTCGCGCGCGAACCATTCGAACAGGCCAAAGAACTGCCGCATAGGCAAGACCGCGCCGGGGTTTTGCAGGATGGCCCGCGGCACGTCGACCCGATCAAAGCTGCGGCCGATGGCTTTCGAGCCGATGTGCCGGTCGACGGCACCGGCAATCAACGGCAGGGTCGGTACGCGCGTGAATTCTGCGATCCGCATTCTATGCTCCGGGTCGAGCGATGGCTCACCCCGGAACGCTACCCGGTCTGTCGCGGGCCGTCGATCAAATTGTCACGAAATGGCAAGCGGCTTGTCGTAAAATGGCAAGCGCGGAATTGCCGTTCGTGGGTTAGGCTGGTGAGCGATAACCTTTGTCGATTTGACAGATTTCCATACTGGAGGACGTGAATAATGTTTCGGGCCCGATTGGCATTCGCGAGCGCGATTAGCCTAGGATTCTTTGCCGCTACCCTGACGGGCGCAGCGGCCCAGGACAGCGAAAAACCCAATATTCTGGTGATCTGGGGCGATGATATCGGCCAGTTCAATGCCAGTGCTTACAACCGCGGCATGATGGGATACCGGACGCCGAACATCGACCGGATCGCCAGCGAGGGCGCGCTGTTTACCGACTGGTATGGCCAGCAGAGCTGTACCGCTGGCCGCGCGGCCTTTGTCACCGGTCAGTCGCCGATCCGGACCGGGTTGACCAAGGTCGGTCTGCCCGGCGCCCCGGAAGGCATGAAGATCGAGGACCCGACCATTGCGGGCCTGCTGAAGCCGCTGGGTTACATGACCGGTCAGTTCGGCAAGAACCACCTGGGCGACCGGGATGAGATGCTGCCCACAAATAACGGATTTGACGAGTTTTTCGGCAATCTCTATCATCTCAACGCCGAGGAAGAACCGGAACATCCCGATTATCCGAAGGATGCGGAGTTCCGTGAACAGTTCGGTCCGCGCGGCGTGATCAAATCCACGGCCGACGGCGAGATCGAGGATACAGGCCCGCTGACCCGCAAGCGGATGGAGACGGTGGACGAGGAGGTCACGACGGCAGCGCTCGACTTCATGGACCGCGCCGTCGAGCAGGACAAGCCGTTCTTCCTGTGGTGGAATTCGACCCGGATGCATATCTTTACGCATCTCAAGGCCGAATCCGAGGGGGTGACGGGCCTTGGCGTCTATGCCGACGGGATGGTCGAACATGACGGGATGGTCGGTCAGTTGCTCGACAAGCTCGACGAACTCGGCATCGCCGACAACACCATCGTCATGTATTCCTCGGACAATGGCGCCGAGACCTTTACCTGGCCCGATGGCGGCACCACGATGTTCCGTGGCGAAAAGAATACCCAGTGGGAAGGCGGCTTCCGCGTGCCGTCGATGATCCGCTGGCCCGGCGTTATCGAACCCGGATCGGTGATCAACGACATCGCGGCGCATGAGGACATGCTGCCGACGCTGCTGGCCGCCGCCGGTGAGCCAGACATCAAGCAGAAGCTGCTCGACGGCGGGGTTCAGGCGATTGGCCGCGAATACAAGGTGCATCTGGACGGCTACGATCTCGGGCCGGCGCTGCGGGGCGAGGCCGAATGGCCCCGTAACGAGTTTGTCTATTGGACCGACGACGGATCGGTTGCCGCGCTGCGCTTCGATGACTGGAAGTTCACCTATCTCAAACAGCCCGCAGAAGGCTACAAGGTCTGGACCACGCCATTCGAAGTGCTGCGCGCGCCGTCGCTGACCAATCTGCGCATGGATCCGTTCGAACGCGCAGAGGCCGAGGATGCCATGGGGTATCAGCGCTGGTGGGTCGAGCACATGTTCGTCTTTGCTCCTGCCGGGGCCTATGTGGCGAACTGGCTATCGAGCTTCCAGGAATTCCCGCCGCGCCAGAAGCCGGGCAGTTTCAACCTGGACAATGTGATGGAGGTAATGATGGCCGGGTCGCAGGGTAACCAGTAGCGATCCAATCTTCTGGTGCAGCCCGGCGGTCACCACGCTCACGGGCATCATTAACGGGCTGCACCAGAACAGACAGCGCACGGCGCGCCACCGGGTAAGGGCAGGGGCGTCGATGCATCGAAAGGATGAAAGGCGACAGGCGCCGTACTTCACCCACAACGACAAGAGCTTTACTCGCGGAGCAAACAACGAGGGATCAGGATAAGACTTCGGCAGATCAATCAGGCCAATACGGTCTGAGGGGGAGTGATCAGGACGAGGTGGTCCGATACGAGGCGAGCAGAAAAGAAAGGCCCCGCAAACTGGCGGGGCCTTTCGATTTTTTAACCCTGGCGGGTTATTGCGGGATGTCGCCTTCGATGCCTTCGACAAAGAAATTCATCCCCGCCAATGTGCCGTCATCGGCAACCTCGCCATCGGCCAGCCAGTCTGACCCGTCCTGCTTTTTCAGCGGGCCGGTAAACGGGTGATAGCTGCCATCGGCGATCGCGGCCTTCATCGCCAGGGCTTCTTCCTTCACCTCGGCAGGTGCCGCATCGGAGATCTCACCGATGCCGACCATGCCCGCGCCGATGCCGTCCCAGCGGTTTGAGCTTACCCAGCTGCCATCCATTACCGCACGGGTGCGTTCGATGTAGTAGGGCGCCCAGTTGTCGATGATCGAACTGACTCGCGGCTTCGGCGCGTACTCGGCCATGTCCGATGCCTGACCAAAGGTGATCACGTCGCCGGCGGCCTGCGCGGCGGCCTGCGGTGCGGTCGAATCGGTATGCTGCAGGATCACGTCGGCGCCCTGTTCGATCAGAACCTTGGCGGCGTCGGCCTCTTTCGCCGGGTCGAACCAGGTAAAGGCCCAGACGATCTTGAACTGCACGTCCGGGTTGACCTTCTTGGCGTGGATATAGGCGCTGTTCATGCCCCGGATCACCTCGGGGATCGGGTAGGACCCGATGTAGCCGATGATATTCGATTTGGTCATGCGGCCCGCGATGGTGCCCTGAACCGCGCGGCCTTCGTAGAAGCGGGCGGAATAGACCGATACGTTATCCGCGGTCTTGTATCCGGTGGCGTGCTCGAATTTCACATTGGGAAACTTCTTGGCCACGTTGATTGTCTGATCCATGTAGCCGAACGAGGTGGTAAAGATCAGGTCGGCTCCCTTCAGCGCCATGTCGGTAATCACCCGTTCCGCGTCCGGCCCTTCGGCGACGCTTTCGACATAGACGGTTTCCACCTTGTCGCCGAATTCGGCCTCGACCGCCTTGCGGCCCTGATCGTGTTCGTAGGTCCAGCCGCCATCGCCGACCGGGCCGACATAGACAAAACCCACCTTGGTCTTGTCCTGGGCGATCGCCGCGGATGCCAGCCCGAGCACCATCGCGGCACTCGCCAGAAGCTTGATTGGTTTCATGAAGGACTCCCTGTTGGTCTGTTCGTCCGCCTCCTAGTGGGAGGCGTGGAAAATGCGGCCCAGAGACGCGGGTGCGCTGCTCTTGTCCGCGGAAAGGATCACCAGCACGAGGATGGTGACAAGATAAGGCGACATTGCCAGATACTCGACGGGAATGGCAACGCCTGCCGCCTGCATGTTCAGCTGCAAAACCGTAATGCCGCCGAATAGATAGGCACCCAGCAGTACCCGCCAGGGTTTCCAGCTCGCGAACACCACCAGCGCCAGCGCAATCCAGCCGACACCGGCGGTCATGCCCTCGGTCCACTGAGGGACGCGGATCAGGCTGATATAGGCTCCGCCGAGCCCGGCGCAGGCGCCGCCGAACAGGATCGCGGCGATGCGGATGCGGATCACCTTGTAACCCAGCGCGTGGGCGGCGTCGTGATTTTCGCCAACCGCGCGCAGCACCAGACCGGCCCGCGAATATTTCAGCATCCACCATACGGCGGCGACCAGCGCGATCCCGAAATAGAGCACGATGTCGTGGCTGAAGAGGATCGGGCCAACCGCCGGAAGATCGCTCAGCACCGGAATGTCGAGCCTGTTCATCTGCGGCGGCTTGACGCCGACATAGCCCTGGCCCATCAGGGCGCTCAGCCCCAGCCCGAACAGGGTCAGCGCCAGCCCCGAAGCGACCTGGTTGGCCAGCGCCACCTGGGTCAGCAGCACAAAGAGCAGCGACAGCACGGCACCGCCCGCCGCCGCGGCGACAAAGCCCAGCAGCGGCGATCCGGTTTCCACCGCGATGGAGAACCCGCAGATGGCGCCGGTGATCATCATGCCCTCGACGCCCAGGTTCAGAACGCCGGCCTTTTCCACCACCAGCTCGCCCACGGCGGCCAGCAGGATCGGCGTGGCCGCCACCATCAGCGACGCGATGAGAAGGACGGGGTTGATCGCACTCAGGTCCATCTCAGGCCACCTCGCTCTTGGCCGCGCGGAGGCGGTAGTTGGTCAAAAGGTCCAGCGCCAGCAGGAAAAACAGCAGCATCCCCTGGAACACCTGGATCGCGGCGGCCGGAAGGCCGAGATTCGATTGCGCGATTTCGCCGCCGATATAGGTCAGCGCCATCAATCCGCCGGCCAGCAGGATGCCGACGGGGTGCAGCCGGCCGAGAAAAGCGACGATGATGGCGGTGAAACCATAGCCCACGTTGAAATCGATGGTGACCTGTCCCGCCGGACCGGCCACTTCGAACAGCCCCGCCAGCCCGGCCAGCGCCCCCGCCAGCCCGAGGCAGAACAGGATCAGCCGCGACGGGCTGACCCCGGCAAAGCGTGCCGCGCGCGGTGCCTCGCCGGTCAGGCGGATGTGAAACCCGGTCATGTGCCGGTTCAGCAGTACATAGGCAAAGATCACCGCGATCAGCGCTGCAACCACGCCCCAGTGCATGCCCGACCCGGCAATCAGCTCGGCGTTATGCGCGCTGTCATAGGATTGCAGGTTCCGCGATCCGGGAAACCCGAACCCCTCGGGGTTCTTCAGCAATCCCAGCGACATCGAGGCCAGCAGCTGTTCGGCCACATAGACCAGCATCAGCGACACAAGGATCTCGTTGGTTCCGAACCGCACCTTCAGCACCGCGGGGATCATCGCCCAGGCCCATCCCCCGAGCGCACCGCCCAGTACCATCAGCGGAAAGATGAACCAGCCCTCCATCGGGTAGAATGCCAACCCGATACCGGCCCCGGTCAGCGCGCCGATGATGTACTGCCCTTCGGCACCGATGTTCCAGATGCCCGCGCGGAACCCCAGCGACAGGCCGATCGCGATCAGCACCAGCGGCGCGCCCTTCACCAGCAGCTGCGGACGATAGAAAAACGCGAACTCGCCGAACAGGGGTTCCCAGAAAATGGTGCGGATCGCCTCGACCGGGTTCTTGCCCAGGGCGGCGAACAGCAGCCCGCCCGCGATCATTGTCGCCAGCACCGCCACCAGCGGTGTCGCCACGGACCAGGCCTGCGACGGCTGCGGTCTCTTCTCGAGCACGATCATTTGCCCACCCCCCGGCTTCCTCTTGCCCGAAATATCCTCGCCGAAGGCAGGAAAGTTTTCTGGTACCCCGTTTCAGACATGCGCCACCTCCATGCCATGCGCGCCGCCCATCATCAGGCCGATCTCGTCCACACTCAGCCCCGTGGCGTCGCGCGGGGCGCTCAGCCGGCCTTCATTCAGCGCGGCGAAACTGTCGGAGATCTCCATCAATTCGTCGAGATCCTGGCTGATGCAGACCACCGCCGCGCCACCCGCGGCGAGGTCGAGCAGCGCCTGCCGGATCGCCGCTGCTGCGGCAGCGTCCACGCCCCAGGTCGGCTGGTTCACCACCAAAACCTCGGGGCGTTGCAATACCTCGCGGCCGATCACGAACTTCTGCAGATTGCCACCCGACAGCGACCGCGCCGCGTTGTCCGGTCCGGGTGTGCGCACGTCGAATTCGGCGATGATGCGTTCTGCAAAGCTGCGAGTTTCGCGCCATTTCAGAAACCCGTTCCTGGCCAGATTTTCGCGCACCGACCCGGTCAGCAGCGCGTTCTCTGTCAAGCTCATGTCGGGCGCCGCCGCGTGGCCCAGCCGTTCCTCGGGGGCCGTCAGCAGCCCGAGACGGCGGCGCTCGGTCGGGCCCAGCCGTCCGACCGGCTGGCCGTTCAGCTTGACTGCGTCCGGTGCGGTGCGGATCTCACCCGTCAGCACTGCCAGCAACTCGTCCTGGCCGTTACCCGCGACACCGCCGATGCCCAGAATCTCGCCCTGGCGCACGCTGAGATGCACATTCTTGAGCGCGGT
>CAYGNB010000168.1:0-6949 GCA_964351135.1 uncultured Rhodobacterales bacterium
AGCGCAGCATGGATGAGACCGGGCTCAAGGGGCTCGAAGAGGAACGGCGGCTGGCCTATGTGGGCATCACCCGCGCCGAGGAGGTTTGCACGATCTCGTTTGCCGGCAACCGCCGTGTCTATGGCCAGTGGCAATCGGCGATGCCGTCGCGGTTCATCGACGAATTGCCCGAGGATCATGTCGAGGTGCTGACGCCGCCGGGGCTCTACGGCAGCACGGGCGGCGGCGCGCCGGCAGCTTCGTCAACGGTCGAAACCCGCGCGGCGCGGGCGGATGTCTATAATTCGCCGGGGTGGAAACGGATGCAGGCGCGCGCGGCCCGGCCGGGCCTGTCGCAGCCCCGCGAAAGCCGTACCGTTGTCATCGACGCCGAGGCGGTGTCGAGCTTTACCCTTGGGGAACGCGTGTTCCACCAGAAATTCGGCTATGGGGAAATCACGGGTATCGAGGGCGACAAGGTGGAAGTCGCGTTCGAGAAAGCAGGCACCAAGAAGGTGGTCGCCCGGTTCCTGTCCGCCAGCGACGATATCCCGTTCTGACCGCAGTCGGCAAACGGCAGGTTCTGAACAGACAGCCCTGAAAAAGGAAACGGCGGCGCCCAGGGAGGAGGGCGCCGCCGTTCCTGATTCACCGGGGAAGGGAGGGAGGAGAATGCCCCGGTGAGATATGTCCGCCCCGGTTCGCAAACCGGGGCGGCAATAGTGCGGCGACATCAGGGAGGAGGAGAATGTGCCGCCGCGGTTTCAGGCTCTTCAAGGAGGGAGGAGGAGGAAGAGCCTGAAAAACCTGTTCAGTGACGCCCGTAGGTGGCTTCGAACGCGATGCTTTGCAGCATGGAGCGGTTCAGGCCCAGGTCGTCGAGTTCACGCGCCGACAGTGCCGACAGTTCGGTCAGCGTGCGACGGTACGTGCGGTAGTTCTGCACACGGGCAACCAGGGCCTGACCGAACGCTGCGATGCGGGCCAGAGCGGAGGGGCGGTGGGCAGTGAATTCTGTGGTAACAGCCATTGTCTTTGTCCTTCGGATCACGTCTGCGGCCGGGTGCCGCTGTTTGCTGAGGCCTAGATAGACCTTTGCTGCACCCGCACAACACACGCTTCATCAATGCCGCTATGCAGCAATTGCATGGGACGAAACCGGCGGTTGCGCGGCGCCCGGGAAACCATGGGACAGGACGATCCAGAGGCATGGGAATACATGGGCGCGGCCTGAATCCAACGTGAATCACCCGAGCAAAATCAAAAGATTCGCGGCGTCTGCCAGCCGATGGGCGTGAAATAAAAGGTGAACATTCGGCGGGATCACATGAATCATGTAGATATTCTGGGAAATCGAGGGAATTTTCTCTAAATGCCGGGAGTTCTATATGTAGGCTGAATTCATCGCGGTTCTGCGAATATTGCTACTATATATAGAAAACTGGAGGCTCTGAATCGCGAATGTGGTGCTGTTTCTTGAAGCGTAGGGGTCAAAATTCCCTTGATTTCCATGGTATCCCATGTCATCCCATATACATCCGATGAGGACGGCAGCTGGGGCAGCAAACGACCCCGACCAACAATAAGCAGGTTTCATACAGGCTTCGGCTTCATCAGACCAAATCCGGCGCGCGAGCGAGCAGACATCCCCCCAGGTGGCGCGTGCGATCGGAAACCCCCGCAAGACGGGACCGGGACGGCGGGTTGATCAATGGCAGCAGATCAACCCGTCGTTTCACGTTTGAGCGCAAGGCACGCGGGGGCGAGGGACGTAAAGAGGGCGCAGGGTTGAGCCGCAGGTTCAGAGGCGAAAGCCACCACAAGGTGGACAGCAAGGGCCGGGTGTCGATCCCGGCCTCGTTTCGCCGTGTGCTCGAGGCGGGCGACCCCAACTGGCAACCCGACCGCAGCCCCGAACTGGTCATCGTCTATGGCGATCATCGCCGCAAATACCTGGAATGCTACACGATGGAGGCGATCGACGAGGTCGACGAGAAGATCGCCAAGCTGTCGCGCGGGTCACAGCCGCGCAAGATGCTGGAACGGATGTTCCACGGCCAGAGTTTTCCCACCAGCGTGGATGAAACCGGGCGGCTGGTGCTGCCGGCCAAGCTGCGCGCCAAGATCGGGCTGGAAAACGAGGCCTTCTTTATTGCCGCCGGCGACACTTTCCAGATCTGGAAGCCCGAGACCTACGAGACCGAGGAACTGGCCCGCACCGAGGAGTGGCTGGACGGGCTGCCCGACGATTTCGATCCGCTTCAATACCTCGACTCGCCGGACGGGGGCTGATCGCATGTCCGCCGCGGCCCCATCCGATGCGCCCGCGCCCCATATCCCCGTATTGCTGCGCCCCCTGATCGACGCGGTGGCGCCGGTGCGCGGTGTCTGGCTCGACGGGACCTTTGGTGCGGGCGGCTACACGCGCGCGCTGCTGGATGCAGGGGCGGACAGGGTGATTGCGGTGGATCGTGATCCGCTGGCCTTCGAACTGGCGGCGGACTGGGCTGATGCCTATGGCGACCGGCTGGTGATGCAACCGGGCGTGTTTTCGCGGATGGACGACTACGGCAGCGATCTCGATGGCGTGGTACTGGATCTGGGCGTGTCGTCGATGCAACTTGACCGGGCCGAGCGTGGATTTTCGTTCCTCAGGGACGGGCCGCTGGACATGCGCATGTCGGCCGAGGGGCCAACCGCGGCGGATATCGTCAACGGCGCATCGGAATCGGAACTGGCCGATATCCTGTTTCATTATGGCGAGGAACGCGCCAGCCGCAGGATCGCGCGGGCCATCGTCCGCGCCCGAGCCGAGGCGCCGATCGAGACCACGCTGCAACTGGCCGCGATTGTCGAGGGCTGCCTGCCGCGCGCGAAACCGGGGCAGTCGCATCCGGCGACTCGCAGTTTCCAGGCGCTGCGCATCGCGGTGAATGACGAATACGGCGAATTGCTGGGCGGGCTTATGGCGGCGGAACGGGCGCTGAAGCCCGGCGGGCAACTGGCGGTGGTCAGCTTTCATTCGATCGAGGACCGGATGGTCAAGCGGTTCCTGGCGGCCCGGTCGGGACGCAGCGGCGGCACCAGCCGTCACGCGCCCGAGGCGGCGGCCGAGGCCCCGCGTTTCGAACTTGTGACCCGCCGGGGTATCGGCCCCGACGACACCGAACTGGCGGATAACCCGCGTGCGCGCTCGGCGCGGCTGCGGGTGGCGCGGCGAACAGATGCCCCGGCGGGTTCGGTCGATCCGAAAGCGCTGGGTATGCCGCAGCTCAAGGAGGGACGGCGATGAGAACCCTGGCGTTTATGCTGGCCGCGCTGGCGGTTGTCGGGCTGGCCTTCTGGGCCTATCGCGAAAACTACGCGACGCAGAAGGTGCTGAAGGAAACCCGCACTCTGCAGCGCGAGATCGGAATGGCACAGGAACGGCTGGGCGTGCTGCGCGCGGAATGGGCCTATCTGAACCGCCCGGACCGGCTGCTGGCGCTGGCCGAGATCAACTTTGACCGGCTTGGCCTGCTGCCGCTGCGTCCCGACCAGTTCGGGCGCGTGGACGAGGTGCGCTATCCCCCGCCCGAAATCGAGATCGAGAACCTCATCGACGTGTCGACCATGGCCGATCCGTCTGCCGGAGGTTCCGGCGAAACCCTGGTCATGGCGGAGGGCAACCCGTGATCCGTACCCCGCTGCGTCCCCTGGCACGTATCCTGCGCGCGCGCGACCGGGGCGAAAATCCCGACGCGATCATGCGTGAGAACCTGCGCCGCCGCCATGTGGATCTGGCCGACCGTGCCCGCCGCCGCGCCGAAGGGCGGCTGCTGGTGCTGGGAATGTTCTTTTTCTGCGCCTTTGCCGCTGTGGGCGTGCGCATGGGCCATATCGCCACAGCCGAGCCGGTCGAGCCGACCACCGCCGCGTCGGGGGCCCATATCGCCGCGCAGCGCAGCGATATCGTAGACCGCAAGGGTCGCGTTCTGGCCACCAATTTCGAGACCCATTCGCTTTATGCCCAGCCGCCGCAACTGGTGGACCCGGCCGCGGCTGTCGCCGGGCTGGCGGCGATCTTTCCCGATCTCGACGCCGAGCGGTTGCTGGAGGATTTCACCGGCAAACGTAAATTCGTGTGGATCAAGAAGAAGATCAGCCCCGAGCAAAAGCAGGCGGTTCACGAACTGGGCGAGCCGGGGCTGTTGTTCGGCCCGCGCGAGATGCGGCTCTATCCCAACGGTCATCTGGCCGCGCATGTGCTGGGCGGGGCCGGGTTCGGCAAGGAAGGTGTGAGCGCGGCCGAGGTCATCGGCGTGGCCGGGGTCGAAAAGCAGTTCGACGACTATCTGCGCGACCCGGTCAATTCGAACCGTCCGCTGCAACTGTCGATCGACCTGACCGTGCAGGCGGCGGCCGAACGGGTGCTGTATGGCGGCATGAAGCTGATGAACGCCAAGGGTGCGACCTCGATCCTGATGGATGTACAGACCGGCGAGGTGATTTCGGTTGTGTCGCTGCCCGATTTCGACCCCAACGACCGTCCCCGCCCGCCGGTATCTGGCGATCCTTCGGACAGCCCGCTGTTCAACCGCGCGGTGCAGGGGGTCTACGAACTCGGTTCGACCTTCAAGATATTCACCGCCGCGCAGGCGATGGAACTGGGGTTGGTGGGCGAACACACCATGGTCAACACCCGCCGCCCGCTGCGCCAGTCCGGGTTCGAGATCGGTGAATTCCGCAACAAGAGCTATGGCCCCGAACTGTCGGTGTCCAAGGTGATCGAGAAGAGCTCGAACGTGGGCACGGCGCGAATGGCGCAGATGATCGGCATTCAGCGCCAGCAACAATTCATGCGTGCGTTGGGCTTGATGGAGCCGACCCCGTTCGAAATCGTCGAGGCCAGGGGCGGTCAGCCGCTGATCCCGCGCAACTGGGGGCAGTTGGAGATGATGACCATTTCCTACGGGCATGGCATGTCTGCCACGCCCATGCATCTGGCTGCGGGCTATGCCGTGATCGCCAATGGCGGGCGCTATGTGCGGCCGACCCTGCTGAAACAGCCGGGGCCGCAGAACGGCCCGCGGGTGCTGGCGCCCGAGACGGCGGCGGCGGCGCGGCGGATGCTGCGCCGGGTGGTCACGGGGGGAACCGCGAGCTTTGGCGAGGTGCCGGGCTATGATGTGGCGGGCAAGACCGGGACCGCCGACAAACCCAAGCCGCGCGGCGGATACTACAAGGACAAGGTGATCGCCACCTTTGCCAGCATGTTCCCCGCCGAGAACCCGAAATACGTGCTGGTGGTGACGCTGGACGAGCCGTCGGAAAACTCGGGGCCCCGGCCGCGCCGCACCGCCGGCTGGACCGCGGTGCCGGTGGCGGCCGAGATGATCGGCCGGGTGGCGCCGCTGCTGGGCCTGCGGCCGCGCATTGAACCTGTCGACCCCGCGAGTATAACCCTGAGCTCGAACTGAGCAGTGAATCGGGCAGGCGGGCAGATGGACATGGCGGCACGAACCCTGGGCCAGCTGGGCCTGACCGCCCGTGGCGGGCGCGATCCGCAGATCACGGGGCTGGCCGTCGACAGCCGGCAGGTCCGGGACGGGTTCCTGTTCGCGGCGATGCCCGGCACCCGTGTCCATGGCGGCGAATTCATCCAGTACGCCTTGCGCATGGGCGCGGCGGCGGTGCTGACCGATGCGGAAGGTGCGCGGATCGCGGCCGATGAGCTGGCGGCATCCGGGGCGGCGCTGGTGGTGGCCGACGACCCGCGCCAGGCGCTGGCCTATACCGCCGCGCTGTGGTTCGGGCGCCAGCCCGACACGGTCGTCGCGGTCACCGGCACCAACGGCAAGACCTCGGTTGCCAGTTTCCTGCGCCAGATCTGGAGCGCGCTGGGCCGCGAGGCGGTCAATCTGGGTACCACGGGGGTCGAAGGCGCCTGGAGCGCGCCGCTGGCCCACACAACGCCCGAACCGATCACCCTGCACCGGGTTCTGGCCGAGGCGGCGCAGCATGGCATCACCCATGCGGCGATGGAGGCATCGAGCCACGGGTTGGAACAGCGGCGGCTGGACGGGGTCCGTCTGGCTGCGGCGGGGTTCACCAATTTCACCCAGGATCACCTGGATTACCACGAAAGCTTCGACGCCTATTTCGCCGCCAAGGCCGGGTTGTTTCGCCGGGTGCTGCCCGAGGACGGCACCGCGGTGATCAATCTCGACGATGACCGGGGGGCCGAGATGCGCGCGATTGCCGCCGCGCGCGGGCAGCGGGTGATCACGACCGGACGCGGGCTGGGCGATCTGAACCTGTTGGCGCAGCGGTTCGATTCCACCGGGCAGGACCTGCGGTTTTCCTGGCAGGGGGCGCCGCGCATGGTGCGGCTGGACCTGATCGGCGGATTTCAGGCCGCCAATGTGCTGGTGGCCTGCGGGCTGGCGATCGGCGCGGGCGAGGACCCCGAGGCGGTGTTCGCGGCGTTGCCCGAACTGTCCACCGTGCGCGGCCGGATGCAGCTGGCGGCGCGGCGCGACAATGGCGCGTCGGTCTTTGTCGACTTTGCCCATACGCCCGATGCGCTCCGCACCGCGCTGCAGGCGCTGCGGCCGCATGTGCTGGGCCGGCTGATCGCCATTATCGGCGCTGGCGGGGACCGGGACGCGGGCAAGCGCCCGCTGATGGGGCAGGCGGCGGCGGAGAATGCCGATATCGTCCTGGTCACGGACGACAACCCGCGCAGCGAGAATCCGGCCACGATCCGCGCGGCGGTGATGGCCGGTGCGCGGGGCGCAACAGGCACCGACAGTGTCACCGAGGTGGGCGACCGTGCCGAGGCGATCCTGCGCGGCGTCGATGCGCTGCAGGCCGGCGATGCGCTGCTGATCTGCGGCAAGGGGCACGAAACCGGACAGATCGTGGGCGATGACGTGCTGCCCTTTGACGATGCCGAACAGGCCAGCGTCGCGGTGGCCGCGCTCGACGG
>CAYGNB010000169.1:0-2635 GCA_964351135.1 uncultured Rhodobacterales bacterium
GGTGGTGGTGTCGTCGATCTCGAAATCTCACGGTGCACCGGGGTTCCGGTCCGGCTGGTGCGTCGGCCCGGAGGAATTCACGGCAAAGCTGCTGCCCTTGTCCGAAACCATGCTGTTCGGCAACCAGCCCTTTATCGCCGACATGACCGAACGCGCGGTGCGTGACGGATCGCCGGTGGCACCGGGGATGCGGACGCGGTTTGCCGCCCGTGCGGCGCGGCTGGCTGACCGGCTGACCGGAACCGGATTGCGCGTGCACCGGCCGCAGGCGGGCATGTTCGCGCTGATCGACATTTCCGCGACCGGGCTGAACAGCCATGATTATGCGATGGACCTGCTCGAACGGCAGGGGGTGGGCGTCATGCCCGGCAGTTCCTTTGGCAGCACGCTGACCGGTTGGGTGCGGGTGGCGCTGACCGTCGATGACGCCGATCTGGACGAGGCCTGCACCCGCATCGCCGCTCACGCGGCCACGCTGATCGCGGAACCCGTGGCGTGACAACGGTCGGAGAGGCGCTGGTCGCGCGGCTCGAAGCGCACGGGGTCGATTGCGTCTTTGGCATCCCCGGTGTGCACACGGTCGAGCTTTATCGCGGGCTGGCGGCATCGAGCATCCGTCACGTTACCCCGCGCCACGAACAGGGGGCAGGGTTCATGGCCGACGGCTATGCCCGCGCTTCGGGCCGGCCGGGTGTGGTATTCGTGATCACCGGGCCGGGGCTGCTCAACACGCTGACGCCGATGGGGCAGGCGCGTGCCGACAGCGTACCGATGCTGGTGATTTCAGGTGTGAATCACCTGCAGAGCCTCGGCCGGGGGATGGGGCACCTGCACGAGCTGCCCGATCAGCAAACCGTTGCCGCAGCGGTGGCGCTGTCATCGGCACGGGTGGAGCAGCCCGGCGATCTGGTTCCGGCGCTGGATTCGGCCATGGCGCAGACAACCGCCGCGCGCCCCGGCCCGACCCATGTCGAGGTGCCGCTGGATGTGGCCGGCCTGCCCGGCCCCGATCTGCCGTCGATGCCCACGGCGCGGCGGCCCGCAACCCCCGATCCGGCTGACATCGCCCGCGCGGCCGGCATGCTTGCCACAGCGCGGCGCCCGGTCATCCTCGCTGGTGGCGGTGCCCGAGGGGCGGCGCTGACGCAACTCGCCGAAGCGCTGGATGCGCCGGTGGTGCAGACCGTGAACGCCCGCGGGGTGATGTATGGCCATCCGCTCGGCGTTCCCGCCAGCCCGAGTCTGAACGCCGTGCGCGCCTTGATCGGCGACGCCGATCTGGTGCTGGCCATCGGGACCGAACTGGGCCCCACCGATTATGACATGTACGACACCGGCGGCATGGCCGATGCCGATCCGATGATCCGCATCGACATCTGTGCCGAGCAGCTGGCCCGGCACGACACGGCGCGGGCGATCCGGGCCGATGCCAAAGCGGCGGTTGCGGCCCTGCTCGACCGGTTGCCCCCCCGTGACACGGGTGACGGGGCCACCCGCGCGGACCGCGCGCGGACTGCGGCCTGGGATGAAATCGGGCCCGGCATGCGGGCGGTAACCCGCGCGGTCGAGGCGATGCGCGACGCGGTGCCGGGCGCGATCATCGTGGGCGATTCCACCCAGCCGGTCTATGCGGGTAACCTCTATTACGATCACGACCGGCCGGGCGGCTGGTTCAACGCCGCCACCGGTTTCGGCGCATTGGGCTATGGCATTCCGGCGGCAATCGGGGCCGCGCTGGCCGCACCCGACGCACCCGTTCTGTGCCTGACCGGCGACGGCGGCGCCCAGTTCACCCTGCCCGAGCTGATGACAGCGGTGGACGAGAACCTGCCCATCACATTCGTGGTCTGGAACAACCGGGGCTATGGCGAGATCGAGAACGCGATGAAATCGGCCGGGGTTACCGTGGTCGGCTGCAACCCGAGCCCGCCGGATTTTGCCCATCTGGCCGCTGCCTGCGGCCTGCCCTTTCATCGCTGCACAGCCGACCCCGGCGCCGTTGCCGACACGTTGCGCGCCGCGCGCGCGCAACCCGGCCCGGCGCTGCTGGAAATCAATGTCACCAATCTGAAAGACACGCCATGACCCACCCGAGCTGCACCTTTACCCGTGCCATCACCCGCCGCCCGGCCCCGTCCATCGTCGACGGGCTGCGCGCGGAAGACACCGGTGCGCCCGATCTGGACCGGATGTTGGCCGATCACGCCGACTATGTGGCGGCGCTGAAATCGACCGGGGCCGAGGTGATCGAGCTGCCCCCGCTCGCCGCCTTTCCCGACGCGCAATTCGTCGAGGACACGGCGCTGTGCCTGCCGGAAGGGGCAGTGCTGATGCGGCCGGGCGCCCCATCCCGGCTGGGCGAGGTCGCGGAAATGGAGCCAACGCTGGCCGGTTGCTATGACGACCTGCGCCGGATCGAAGGTCCCGGGTTCATCGAAGGTGGCGATATCCTGGTGACCGGGCGCGAAATTCTGGTGGGGCGGTCGGCACGGACCGATGCCGCGGGCGTGGCGGAACTGGCCACCATCGCCTCGGAATGGGGGCACAGCCTGCGCGAGGTGCAGACCCCGGACGGTGTTCTGCATTTCAAGACCGATTGTTCGTTGCTGGACCCGGAAACCATTCTCTCGACCCG
>CAYGNB010000169.1:2735-6946 GCA_964351135.1 uncultured Rhodobacterales bacterium
TCAGGATGCAAGGATTTCTTGCGCCCTATTCCCGGTACGACTTACAGTAGAGTAAAATGAAGGGTACTTTTCTGGAGATTGACCAAGGGACGGTGACATAGCACAGGAAAAACCCACCCCGCCAGCGCACGATGAGGCTTACCTGGCGCCGGGCGACCGCCGCGATCCGGATTATGCCAAGCGCGACGAGATCTCGAATGTTCCCGTCCGGGGGATCAGATTGGCCGGACTTGTCGGAGGGCCGGTTCTCGCGCTGCTGATCCTCATGCTCCCCGCGCCCGCGTCGATGCCCCCGGAAGCATGGCGGCTGGTGGCGATGACCGTCTGGATGGTGCTGTGGTGGCTGACCGAGGCCATACCCATCCCGGCAACAGCATTACTGCCGATTATCCTGATGCCACTGCTAGGTATCGCCGAAATCAGGCCGACGGCCGCCAACTATGCCAACCCGCTCATATATCTCTTTCTGGGTGGTTTCCTGCTCGCCGCCGGGATGCAGCGGGTCGGGCTCCACCGGCGCATCGCCCTGCGGATCGTCGCCAGTATCGGCGCGTCGCCCGCGCGCATCATCCTGGGCTTCATGATCGCAACGGCGTTCCTGTCGATGTGGATTTCCAACACCGCCACAACCATCATGATGTACGCCGTCGGCCTGTCTGTGATCGACTTTGTAAGCCGCAAGACCGACGACGACGAAATGGTTCACAATTTCGGCGTGGCCCTGATGCTGGCGATTGCCTATGCCGCCTCGATCGGCGGCGTGGGCACATTGATCGGAACACCGCCCAACGCGCTGCTGGCGAGCTTCCTCGAAAGCACCTATCAGATCGAAATCTCGTTTTTCAGCTGGATGCTGCTCGGCGTGCCCGTGGTTGTGGTGATGCTGCCCATCACATGGTTTCTGCTCACACGGCTGCTGTTTCCGTCGCACAAGATTGCGATTGACGATCCGCGCGGCGTGGTCGAGCGCGAGTTATCGGCGCTTGGCGTCATGAGCCGTGGCGAAAAGCTGGTGGGCATGGTGTTCCTGGGCGCGGCGCTCGGCTGGATATTCCGTTCGCCGATTGCGGATCTGACTGGCCTGCCGATAAACGACACGATGATCGCCCTCATCGCGGCGATGACCCTTTTTGCGGTGCCGATCTCGGCCGCGCGCGGAGAATTCGCGCTCGATTGGGAAGCGGCCCGCAATGTGCCCTGGGGTGTGCTGCTGCTTTTCGGCGGCGGCCTGGCGTTGGCGAGCGGCTTCGGTTCCTCCGGGCTCGCCGAATGGATCGGCAATGCCGTGGGCGGCATCAGCATCAGCACCATGCTTCTGGTGCTGATCATGACGATTGCCATGGTCTATCTGACCGAAATCACGTCGAACACCGCCTCGACCGCCACCTTCCTTCCTATCCTGGGCGCGGTCGCGGTCGGTCTCAGCCTGGACCCGCGGGTTCTCACGGTACCGGTCGCGCTTGGCGCGTCGATGGCCTTCATGATGCCGGTGGCGACGCCACCGAACGCGATTGTCTTTTCCTATGACCGCATGAAGCTCGCGGACATGGTTCGCGCCGGTTTCCTGCTCAATCTCGTTGCGATCGCCGTGTCGTTCGGCGCATTCGTGATCATCGGCCGCGTGGTGTTCGGCCTGACATTCTGAACGGCGCGAATACCCGGCACTCCAACGCTCGACATGACAACGCCCTCACGGGAATCCGCGAGGGCGTTGTTTCGTTCGACCCTGGCTAACCCGCGCGCTCAACGCATCGGATAGACGTCCAGGTGTGGCGCAGTCTATTCGCCACCGCCAAGCTGGTGAACATAGGCCGTGACCGCGCGCACCTGCGCTTCGGACAGGCGAAGCCGCCAGGCGGGCATGACGCCGAAACGGCTGTTGGTCACAGTTTCCACCAGCGTGTCGTAATCGCCGCCATAGAGCCAGATCGCATCGGCCAGATTCGGCGCGCCCTGATCGCGGTCGCCGGTACCGTCCTCCATATGACAGGCGGCGCAATTGTCGGCGAACACCTCGGCACCCGCCTCGACCTTCGACGCGTCCTGCGGTTCGCCCGACAGTGACATAACGAAGTTGACCACCTCGTCGATCTGTTCGGCTTCGAGGATCTCGTCGCGGCCAAAGGCCGGCATTTCCGAGTAACGCGCGTCGTCGTCATCCTCGTTGCGGATGCCATGCGCGACAGTGGTATGGATCGCTTCGATATCCCCACCCCAGAGCCAGTCGTCATCCAGCAGGTTCGGATACCCCTTGGCGCCGGCGGCACCCGATCCGTGGCACTGGGCGCACCAGGTGCGGAACACCGCAGCGCCAGCCGAAACCGCGTAGGCGTTCAGCTCCTGATCGGCTTCGATCGCTACCATATCCGTCGAGGCCAGCCGCGTGTTGATCTCGGCATTGGCTTCTTCCGCTGCCGCGATTTCCTGGGCAACCTCAGCCCGCGTGGAGTAACCGAGGATACCGGCGGTGGCCGAGTTTATCATCGGCCAGGCCGGGTAGGCGATCGTATAGCCCACGGCCCAGATGATGGTGGCGTAGAAGGTCCAGACCCACCAACGCGGCATCGGGTTGTCCCATTCCTCGATCCCGTCCCAGACATGGCCCGTGGTGCCATGGCCCAGTTCGCTATGCTTGTCGTCGGTCTTGTCTTGCTTTGGATCGCTCATTGCCGCGCCTCCTTGGACTGGGCGGGTTTGTCGTCATGGCGGAACGGGATGTTGGCGCTGTCGCGGTGGCTTTCGGCACTGCCGGGGCGAAACACCCAGACGACCACGCCGACAAAGAAGACGAACAGCAGCAAGAGCATCCAGCTGTCCGCGAATTGCCGCAGGATGGTATAGTTTTCCATGGTTCTCTCCCTAGCGGCTCGCGTCGGGGGTGAAGGTCGAGAAATCGACCAGCGTGCCCAACATCTGCAGATAGGCGATCAGCGCATCGGCCTCGGAAATACCCTCATGGCCGTCGAAGTTACGCACGTTCACCGCTTCGCCATAGCGTTCCAGCAGCGCGTCATAGTCGCTGTCCGGGTCCGCCTGCGCCAGGAAATCCGCCTGGGCGTTTTCCAGCATCTCGTCCGAATACGGTACCCCGACCACGCGGTGGGTGGCCATCACGTCGGCGATATACTTGCCGTCGATCTGCCGGTTTTCGAGGAACCCGTATTTCGGCATCACCGACTCCGGCACCACCGCTTCGGGGTTACGCAGGTGATCGACATGCCATTCGTCCGAGTACCTGCCGCCCACACGGGCCAGATCCGGCCCGGTGCGCTTCGACCCCCATTGGAACGGGTGGTCATACATGGACTCGGCCGCCAGCGAGTAGTGACCGTAGCGTTCCACCTCGTCGCGCATCGGCCGGATCATCTGACTGTGACAGACATAGCAGCCTTCGCGGACGTAGATTTCGCGCCCGGCCAGTTCCAGCGGCGTGTAAGGACGCATCCCTTCGACCTTCTCGATGGTGTTTTCGAGATAGAACAGCGGGACGATCTGCACGAGGCCGCCAATGGTCACCACCAGAAAGCTGAAGATCAGCAGCAGCGTCGCGTTGGTCTCGAGGATCTTGTGCTTTTCGAGAATTGCCATGTTCCCGGCCCTCCTTATTCAGCCGGGACCGCGACGGCGAGGTTGGCCTCTTTGGCCGGTGCCCGCCGTACGGTCATCCACAGGTTGTAGCACATGATGATCGCACCGGAGAGATACAGAACCCCGCCCAGCCCACGCACCACGTACATCGGGAACTTGGCCGCCACGGTGTCGGCAAAGCTGTTGACGAGGAAACCGTTGGCGTCGACTTCGCGCCACATCAGGCCTTCCATGATCCCGGTCACCCACATCGACGCGGCATAGAGCACGATGCCGATGGTCGCGAGCCAGAAATGCCAGCTGACCAGTTGCAGGCTGTAGAGCCGTTCACGTTTCCACAGCACCGGCACGAGGAAGTAGAGAGCACCGAAGGTGATCATGCCGTTCCAGCCCAGCGCGCCGGAATGAACGTGCCCGATGGTCCAGTCGGTATAGTGCGACAGCGAGTTCACCGCCCGGATCGACATCATCGGTCCCTCGAAGGTGGACATGCCGTAGAAGCCGAGGCTGATCACCATCATCCGCAGGACCGGGTCGGTCCGCAGTTTGTCCCAGGCGCCGCTCAGCGTCATCAGGCCGTTGATCATGCCACCCCAGGACGGCATCCACAGGACGATCGAGAA
>CAYGNB010000170.1:0-4633 GCA_964351135.1 uncultured Rhodobacterales bacterium
TTCATCGACCGCTATTTCGAACGCTTCCCCGGCATCCGCACCTACATGGACGACACCATCGCCTTTGCCAAGGAACACGGTTACGTGCAGACGCTGTTCGGGCGCAGGATCCATACGCCCGAGATCAACGCCAAAGGCCCCCATGCCGGGTTTGCGCGCCGCGCCGCGATCAACGCGCCGATCCAGGGCACGGCGGCCGATGTGATCCGCCGCGCGATGATCAGGATGCCCGACGCCATCGACGGGCTGCCCGCCCGGATGCTGCTGCAGGTGCATGACGAACTGCTGTTCGAAGTCGCCGAGGACGCGGTGGCTGACACGATCGCCGCAGCGCGCAAGACGATGGAAGGCGCGGCCGATCCGGCGGTACAGCTTGATGTGAAACTGACGGTGGACGCGGGCAAGGGCGCAAGCTGGGCCGAAGCGCACTGAGCAACGGCGCGCGCATCTGTCCGGCTTCACGTTGTTATCTTCAGCGCTTCCAGCGCTCGCCTCGCCAAGCTTTCGACGTCGCTCCTCCACGACGCAAGGCACGGGGTTTTAAGCGATATGTCACTCTGACCCCTTGGCCACATAACCGCGAAGCGATAGCCCGCCCCTGAACGTATTGACACGCCGTCGCGCTCACTCTACCCAATTAGTTGTAGGGACAATACTACAACTTGGGAATTACCGATGCCCGCTACGCCGCCTGAAACACTGCCAGCGCCCGACGTCACGGTTCGGCGCCTGCGTCATCCGCACCGGTGGCTTGCCGGGGCTGCGGTGGTCGTGGTGCTGGCGTTGTTGGTCTGGGCCTTTGCCGTGGGCCAGATTCGCTGGCCCATCGTGGGTGAATTCCTGACCGCCCGCGTGATCATCAAGGGGTTCGGCTGGACCCTGCTCATCACCTTTTGCGCACTGGCGCTGGGGATCGTCCTCGGCTTCATGTTCGGCATGATGCGGCTTTCCGCCAATCCGGTGCTGCGCTTTGCGTCCTGGCTCTATGTCTGGATCTTCCGTGGCACCCCGGTGCTGCTGCAACTCCTGATCTGGTTCAATATCGCGCTGATCTTTCCACGCCTCTATGTCCCCGGCCTGATCGACATGCGGATGGTCGATGCCGTCACACCTTTCGTGGCCGCGGTGCTGGGGCTGGGCGTCAACGAAGGCTCCTATCTCACCGAGGTTGTGCGCGGCGGCATCAATTCGGTCGATCGCGGACAGGTCGAGGCGGCGCACACAATCGGCATGACGCCGGCTCAGACCACGCGGCGGATCGTGCTGCCACAGACGATGCGGCTGATCCTGCCGGTTCTCGGTAACAGCGCCGTCGGAATGCTGAAATTCTCGTCGCTCGCGGCGACCATCGCGATGACCGAGTTGCTGAATGCCGCTCAACGTATCTATTTCATCAACGGCGCGGTCATCGAGCTGCTGTTTGTCTGTGCCATCTGGTATCTGGCGGGAACCACCATCCTGTCGATCGGGCAGTATTACCTCGAACGCCATTTCGGCCGCAGCGCGGGGGGACGGGCATGACCGTCGCCGTCCGGTCCGTCGGCATCCGCAAACGCTTTGGCAACCACGAGGTTCTGAAGGGCATAAACCTCGACGTGAGCTATGGCGAGGTGCTGTGCATTCTCGGCCCGTCGGGAAGCGGCAAATCCACACTCTTGCGGTGCATCAATCACCTCGAAGTACCCGATGGCGGCTACGCCTGGGTGGACGGTCAGATCATCGGCTACACGCTCAAGGACGGACAACTGCACGAACTGCCGGTCAAGCGGCTCCGGGAACAGCAAAGCCATCTCGGCATGGTGTTCCAGCACTTCAACCTGTTCGCGCATCGCAGCGTTCTGGGCAACGTGATCGAAGGCCCGATGGTCGTGCGCGGGCTCTCGCGCGCGGAAGCGACCCGGCGGGCCATGGAGCTTCTGGAGATGGTCGGCATGGCGGACAAGGCCGACGCGTGGCCCTCCCAGCTCTCGGGGGGGCAAAAGCAGCGTGTGGCGATCGCGCGGGCGCTCGCGATGGAGCCTCGCGTGATGCTGTTCGACGAACCGACCAGCGCGCTCGATCCCGAACTCGTCGGCGAAGTGCTCGAAGTGATGAAGCGCCTTGCCGCCACGGGCACCACGATGATCGTCGTCACCCACGAAATCGGCTTTGCCCGCGAAGTCGCCGACCGGGTGGTGGTGATGATCGACGGAGAGATCCGTGAAACCGGCCCCGCGGCCGAGGTGCTGGCCAGCCCCGCAGACCCTCGGGTCCGGAGCTTTCTCGCGCGCGTGCTCGGCTGACCCACTACCGATAACCAACAGAGAGGACCCAAGAAATGAAACTGATCTCCAACGCCCTGAAACGTCCGGCGCTCGTCCTGGCGGCGACCGCCGCCCTGGCGCTGCCTGCCCTGGCAGAGGTGGACACCGACGCGCAGGCGCTGCTGCCCGATGCCTATAAAAGCTCGGGCAAGCTGAATGTGGTGATTTCACTGGCCTATCCGCCGATGGAATACACCGAAGCCGGTTCGGAAGAACTGAAAGGCTTCGACATCGAACTCGCGCGCGAAATCGCCGAACGGCTGGGGCTGGCCATCGAATTCCAGAACGTGGAGTTTCCGCAGCTCATCCCGCAAGTCGTCACCGGTCGCTCGGACATGATCATGACCGCGTTCTCCGACAAGGTGGAACGTCAGGCGCAACTGGACTTCATCGACTATTTCAACACGGGCAACGTCTTTTACTCGACCAGCGACCACATGGACGCGATCAAGACCGAGGCGGATCTGTGCGGCAAGACCATCGCGGTGGCCACCGGTACCAGTTGGGTGACCTGGGCCGAGGACGTCGGCAAGGCGAACTGCCCCGCCGACAACCTGTATAACGTCATCCAGATTCCGACGCAGGCCGAACATATCATGCAGATCAAACAGGGCCGGGCGCAGGCCTCCGTGATCGGCGTCGAGGGGCTGGCGGATCTTGTGTTGAACGAACCCGAGGCGTTCTATCAGATCGGACAAGCCGGCGATCCGAACCCCTATGGCATCGCTTTCGAGAAGTCGAACACCGGGCTGCGTGATGCTGTTCTGGAAGCCCTGAACGGCATGAAAGCCGACGGACGCTATGGGGAGATCGTCGATCGCTATCACCTTGGCGTTGGCGCGGTCGACGAATTCGTGATCAACGGCGCCAAGAAATAGTAACGGAGCGGGAGCCGGACAATGACGGGATCGAGTGACAGCAATGCAACGGTCGGGGCGGACCCGCTGGCGGCCGTGGCGCTCGATCCCTATTCCGGCGAACAGCTTTATCGCCAGCTCTACCGCGCCCTTCGCGAGGCGATCCTGTCGGGCGCCTGGAGCGAAGGTGAGATCATCCCGTCTGAAAACGAACTGCGCAACCGGTTCGCCATCGCGCGAACCACGGTGCGGAACGCCATGGCCCTGCTCGTGCGCGAAGGATTGGTCAGGCAGGAACGCGGCAAGGGTACGATGGTGTCGCACCGCCCGGTCAGCCACAGCGTCTGGAATTTCGGCAGCTTTACCGATCTGGCCCGTGCGAACGGCAAACGCCCGGTGACGCGCGTTCTGGACCACCGGATCGACGACGGCACCCTGGTGCTGGTGCGCGCGCGCGGCCTGGGCGGTTCGGACAATGTCGAATGGATGAACCTGGACACCTCGTGGCTCCCGCTCGCGCAATATCCCGACATCGAACGCTATGATTTTGCCGCCCAGTCGCTCTATGCCGTGCTGCGTCGCGATTATGGCCGCAATCCCGTGCGCTCCGAGATCCACTTGTCTGTCGTACCACCCAGCCCGCATCTGCTCGAGGTCTTCGGCACAGACCCTGCCGTACCGGGCTATCTCTGCGCCAGCGGCGATGTGATCGATACCCGGGGCGAGATCGTCGAACGCACGTCGATCATCTATTCGCCGCGCGTCGAAATGAAGTTTGCGACCCGCTGGGGCAACGAAAGCATCGCAACGCCACGGTCCGAGGAGACCTGATATGACGCTATCCGACGTATTCGCCGCCTCAAAGCCGGTTTTGGGCATGCTGCATCTCGGCGGCGATACGCCCGGCGACCGGCTCGCCCGCGCCGTGGAAGAGGCCCGGATCATGGCGGGCGAAGGCATGGACGGGCTCGTCGTCGAGAATTATTTCGGCGACGCCGACGATGTCGAACGGGTGACGGCGCAGTTGCTGACACTGGATCTCGGCTGCCGCGTCGGAATCAATGTTCTGCGTGCGAATGACCGGGCCTTCGCCCTCGCGCGCACCTACCCCGTCGCCTTCATCCAGATCGATTCGGTCTGCGGCCACCTGCCGCCTGCCGAGGACGGGGGCTTCGCGAACAACCTCGCCACCGAACGATCCGGCATCACGTCGCTGCTGTTCGGTGGGGTTCGGTTCAAGTATCAGCCGGTTCTGTCCGGGCGAAGCGAAGCCGAGGATGTCCGGATCGGTGCTGCGCGCTGCGATGCACTGGTCGTGACCTCGGATGCGACAGGACAGGAAACCGATCCGTCAAAAATCATGCGCTTTCGCGCCGCGACCGTTGGACAGGTGCCCATCCTGATCGGCGCCGGCATGACCGAAGCCAATGCCGCGCGCCAACTGGCGCTCGCAGACGGCGCCATCGTCGGAAG
>CAYGNB010000170.1:4733-6879 GCA_964351135.1 uncultured Rhodobacterales bacterium
TCGTCGGAAGTTGGTTGAAGGAAGGCCACGTGGATACCGGCCGCGTGGCGCCGTCGCATGTCACCCGTTTCATGGCCGCGGTCCGGCAGGCGCGCGAGGCGGCGGCATGAACGTCCGCGCGCGAGACCTGACTGTCGATAATTTTGCCCCCTTCGGTCGGGTCTATGACTTCCGCGAACCACACGCAGCAGGCGTGAAATCGGTGTCGGGCGAGGGCTGGGCAGACAGTTTCTCGCTTCGGCCGCTGATCGACGGGCGAGGTCATCTGGGTATGACACAAGGCTCTGCGGCGCCCTGGAACTGTCGCCTGATGGAACGGCACCCCGGCACCGAAGAGGCTCTGTTTTGCGCCGGTGCACCCATCGTGCTTGCGGTTGCGCCAGAGGGCAATTCACCCGCGCCACGGGCCGGGGATGTTGCCGCCTTCGTTATCCGGCCCGGTCAGGCTGCCGTGATGAACCGTGGCGTTTGGCACGATGCCTGCCGGGGACTTTCAGGACCTGTGCCCTACTACTGGATGGCAATCTGCGGGCTTGGCCCCGACCCGTGGGTCGATCTGGCCGGGGGGCCGGTCGAGGTGCGGGCATGACCGCGTTCTTCATCGGCGACGTGGCGCTCGACGAATATTATGCCGCCGACCGCTGGCCAGGTATTGCGGACAAAGGTTTCATCGACGAACTGCCGGCCGAATGCGGCGGCTCCATCGCCAACGCGGCAGTCGTGCACGCGGCTCTTGGCGGGAAAACCGAGTTCATCTCGCTGCTGAACGAAAGCCCGTTGTCGGAGCAGCTGATCGCCGATCTGCGGACAAATGGCGTCTCGACACACCACCTGCTGCGCCAGCCGGGTATCCCCGAGTCGCGAAACCTGATCTTTCTGGTCGACGGCGAGCATGTCGTCCTGACCCTGCAGATGGGTCAGCAACCCATGTTCCTGCCACCCGATACGATGGCGGCACTGCGTCGGCCGGGATTTCTCTACACCACGCTCTATCGTGCACGACGCCTGCGCGAAGCGGACGGGCAGCTGGCGCAGGCCGAGCTTCTTGCCGATCTGCGCCGGGGTGGGCGCCAAATGATCTTTGATCTGGATGTGGGCGGCGCAACCGATGACGATCAACCGTATCTGACGGACGCCGAGGTGGTGATCTTCAATCAGGTCGGCTTCCGCGCCACTTTCGGACATGACGACCTTGCCGGCGCGGCGGACTGGCAACGCAGGCACAGCATCGGGCGCCTCGTGCGCACCATGGCCGCCGGAGGGGCCGAAGCGCTGGAGCATGGCGAACGGATCCGCGTACCGGGCTATGCGGTCGAGTTGGTGGATGCGACCGGTGCAGGCGATACCTTCGGGGCAGCCCTCACCTGGGGTCTGGGCCAGGGCCATCAATTCAACGAAGCACTTGATTTCGCCGTCGCCGCCGCATCGCGCGCAGTCACCCGCCACGGCCCGCGCGGCGGCCGTGCCAGCGCGGCAGAGATCCAGTCCTGGCGTGAAGCGGAGCGATGCAATCGCGGGCGATAACGCGAATTGTTGACCCGGCACAAATTCGTTAATGGCTAGCTTCCCGATCGGTGTCAGCGCACGACCGAAATGATGGAGGTGGCGGTGGATCAGGCCGAAAGACGAAGCCTCGACAAGATGGCCGGAATGGCCTCGGTCGGCGTGGCCGGTTTGCTTGTGCTCGCCAAGCTGTCGGCTTTCGCCGCAACCGGGTCGCTCGCCATCGCCGCGTCAGCCGCCGACAGCGCCATGGATCTTCTCATTTCGCTCACGGCCTTTGTGGCGATCCTCTACGCGGCGCGCCCACCCGATGCCGACCACGCTTTCGGCCACAGCTCGGCCGAGGATCTCGCCGCTCTGGGGCAGGCCATGGCCATCCTCGCGTCAGGCATCGCCATCGGGGTCGCCGCGACCCAACGACTGATCGGCGCCCCCCCACCACCGCTGCGCGCAGAGGGGCTCGGGCTCACGGTCATGGGCCTGTCCGTGGCGCTAACGCTGGCACTGGTCCTGTTTCAGCGGTGGGTCGCGCGGCGCACCGACAACCGCATCGTAGCGGCGGACAGCCTGCACTATCTGGGGGACCTTATCCCCAACCTCGGCGCCATCGCGTCGCTCATCGCGGCGCGGTATTTCGGGATCT
>CAYGNB010000171.1:0-1936 GCA_964351135.1 uncultured Rhodobacterales bacterium
TTGTCCCAGGTTTCGGCGGTGGCGATCAGGTCGAGGTTTTCCTCGATCCGGTCGGCGATCCTGAGCAGGACGTTCGAGCGGTCGGCGGCCGAGGTCTTGCCCCAGGCATCCTTGGCGGCGTGGGCGGCATCGAGCGCCAGTTCGACATCTTGGGCCGAAGACCGCGCCACCTCGCAGACGGTGGCGCCGGTGATCGGGGTGATGTTGTCGAAATACCGCGCGTTGACGGGCGGTACGAACCTGCCGCCGATGAAATTGTCATAGCGGCTCTTGAAGGGCGAGCTGTAGCCGCCCACGGTTTGGGTCATTTCGTTCATTGAGTCCTCCTTTGGCACCCGGTCCTCCGCCGGGGATGGAGGCAAGGTGATCGCCGCGAAGGGACAAGTCAGCCATGTGAAAGCGGTGCGTTGGCGGCACCTGTCTCAGCAGTGAGACAGGTCGGCGGCGGTTTCAGCCGATGCCGAGCCGTTTCATCCGCCGGTACAGCGTTGCCCGCCCGATCCCGAGCGCCCGCGCGGCCTCGGACACGTTGCCGCCGGCGCGTGACAACGCGCGAATCACCGCCGCCCGTTCGGCTTTTTCAAAGCCTGCGGGGCCGTCGTCGCGGCCAAAGAGGTCGGAGGCCGGCAACGAGGCGAATGGCCCGGTCGAATTGAAACCGAACGCCTTGCGGGCGCCGCGCGTGGCGCCGAGGACGATGTCGTTCTGATCCACGGCCAGCAATATGGCGGCGTCGCTATCGTCTCTGTCGGCGACGATGATGCGCGCCTTGGGGAAGGCGGCGCGAAAGTTGTCGACCTCGATCTGGCGCGCGGTCTGCGCGACCATGGCGGCGATCAGCCGGTTGAAGGCTTCGGTCTGGTCGGCGCGCGCCGAGGACACGTCGAGCGCACCGATCAGTTCGCCCTCGGGGCCAAAGATCGGCGCATCCATGCAGCTCATCGCGGTATTGCGGGCGTGAAAATGTTCGTCGCGGTGGATGGTGACGTGGCGGGATTCGGCGACGCAGGTGCCGATCCCGTTGGTTCCTTCCGAGGATTCGGACCAGTCGGCGCCGGGCGCAAGGCCCCAGGCCTCGAAAACGCCGCGATCGCCATCGGCGGCGCGCAGGTCGAGCACCACGCCCTCGGCGTCGGTCAACAGCACCCCGCAGCCCGAGGTTCCGACCAGTTGGAACAGGGCGTCGAGCCGGGGTGCGGCGACGCGCATCATCGCTTCCAGCCGTTCGCGCCGCTCGGTCAGCGCATTTTCGGTGATCCGCTGAACAGCGTCGTTTTGCCCGGGGTCGAGCCCGTGATGTTCGAGCGACCGCCGCCACGACGCCGCCAGCCGCGAACGCGCAGCCGCGCCCGGGTCGGTCGCGGCCTTGACCACGCGTGCGACATGTCGAGACCTTTGGGCCAAGCCGCTTGTCCTCCCGGCCCGGAGCATATGGCAGAACGGGTATCGAGGGAATGGACTTCCGGCACCGGCCACGCGCGCGTGGCGCCAACACGGGTTTTCCGGCGGGTGTTTGCGCGCTATCGCTTGATGTACCAGACGATTGCGGTGCCATACCCGGCGGCTTCGAGAAGCTCTATCTTCGACTTCCATGCCGCGGGGCAGACGATCAGGGCCGCATCGTTCCGCCGCTTGGACAGGGCGGCTTCGGCGGTGGCGAGAAGCCCGGCGGCTTGGCCGGTCTGGTCAAGCCGGGCGGGGTCCTGAAACCCGAGATGATAAAAGTCGTCGATCACGCCCGTTGCGCCGATGTCGTGGGCCGGGGGGAAATGCAGCGGCGTGGCCGGTTGCGCGATGGCATAGCCGTCCACCTCTCCCTCGGCTTCCGAGACGAACATGTCGCGGTCGGTGAGCGTCAGGCTGCGTTTCATCCAGTTTCCGAACCTGACATCGGCCTCGGCATGCGGTTTCCAGAACACATCGAGATCGAAGAGAA
>CAYGNB010000171.1:2036-6869 GCA_964351135.1 uncultured Rhodobacterales bacterium
GGTGACGTGGCAGTCTTCCATGATCAGGCCGGGTGCGCCCAGTTCGCCCGCATAGATGGGGGGCACGGGCAACAGGATGGTATGGGTCAGACCGACGATCCGGCCCTCCGCCTCGGCGAGGAGCCATTTCTGCCGAAAGGGGGCGGCGTCGCCCCGCAGCGCGGCCATCAGGGCCGACGTGACCTTTTCTCGCGCATCAGCCGCCAGCCGCCACAGGACGCCGTTGGTTATCTGTCGCTGACCGGCATCCTCCAGCAGCAGATTGGCCATGGCATCAACATCCGGGATATGGGCAGCGCGAATGGTGACGGACATGGGTTGCTCCAGCCGAATTCCGGGTGCGAGGCGTTGCGTCAGCTCGACGACCGCCGGAGCGTGGCCGTGACCACGCCCATCGCGATCAGCGCCCCGCCCCCGAGCCGGGTCAGGAATGGCAGCACCGATGGGTGGGCGATCCGCTGGCGCAGCTTGTCCGCGAGGATTGCATAGGCCAGCGCATTGATCGCCGCAAAGCCCACGAACGTGGCGATGAGCACGGCGAATTGCGGGGCCAGGACCGCGTTCGGGTCGATGAACTGCGGCACGAAGGCGATGAAGAACACGATGGATTTGGGGTTGAGAGCCGTCACCGCCGCCGAATGGGCAAACACCGTCCGGGCAGAGGCATCCGGGGCCTCATTCAGCATCCCCAGCGAGGCGGACGGGGCGCTGCGGAACAGTTTGATACCCAGATAGACCAGATAGACGGCGCCCACCCATTTGAGCAGGGTAAACAGCTCGGCCGATGCCAGAACCAGCGCGCCCAGCCCGGCCAGAGATGCGGACATGGCGATCAGGTCGCCCAGTGCGACACCCGTTGCCGTGGCCAGCGCAACCCGGCGGCCCTGGCTGATGGCATAGCTCAGGACCAGAAGAACGGTTGGCCCCGGGATCAGAAGAAGGGCGATTGATGCCGATGCAAAGGCCAGCCAGACATGAAGTTCCATTGTTACGCTTCCCCGAAATCTTTCGTAGGGAGAGCCAGCTATAGAAATCCGCGTATGTAAAGCGCTTTCCGAAACCGGCCCGCCGAAGGCTTGCCGCTTCGCACCGACCGGGGTGATCCGGCACGGCCTGCCATGATCACCGGAGAGTTTACCGGGCGGTTGCGGTTTCGCTTCAGGCTTCTTCCTGGGTCAGGTGATGCAGAATGCGGGTGTAGTTCTCGATCCCCTGCGCCCCGGTCACAAGATGCCGGCTGTCAAAAATCATGGCGGGCACGCCCTGCACGCCCTGGCGCAGCCAGAACTGTTCGTGCTGGCGCACCGTTTCGGCGAAGCGTTGATCTTGCAGAACGTCCAGCGCCGTTTGCCGGTCCAGGCCTATGTCGCCGGCTATGTCGGCCAGCACGGTGATATCCGACAGGTCGCGCCCGTCGGTGAAATGGGCGCTGAACAGCGCCTGTTTCAGATCGTGCTTGCGGCCCTGCTCATCCGCCCAGTGCAACAGTTGGTGGGCGTTGAACGTGTTGTGCATCCGCATGTCGTCGGTGAACCCGAAGTCAAACCCCAGATCCGCACCAAGCGTTGTCATCCGGGCGCGGCTCTGTGCCGATTGTTCGGGCGTGGAGCCGTATTTCTCGACGATATGGTCGCGCAGGTTCTGGCCCTGCGGCGGCATGTCGGGGTTCAGTTCGAACGGATGCCAGTGAAGTTCATGCGCGGTGCCGGTGTCCTCCAGCGCGCGGGCAAGCTGACGGTAGCCGATGATGCACCACGGGCACATCACGTCCGAGACGATATCGATACGAAGCGGTTGCGTGGACATCCCATCCCTCCTGTCAGGTGCGGCCCGTCATAGATGTGATCGTTCCGGCAAAGAACAACCGCGATGGCACCGGGCGTCGGCAGACAGTATGCCCCGCGCAGGCCGCAAAGCAAAAGGGCCCGCCAACCGGCGGGCCCCCCTTTGAGATGTTATGCGCATCAGGCGTCGAGAAACCGCTTTGCGCTCGGCATGTATTGCATCAGCAGGTAGTAGCTGATGCCCGCTGGCAGCAGGCTCGCATACCAGGATACGCCCGAGAAGGTCAGCGCCGCAGCCACGCCAAGCGCCATCGCGATCACGGCAGCCCAGTTGATGCCCTTGTAGGGGCCTTCGGTATCATAGAGCTTGTCGAGGTCGAGCGTCTGCTTGCGCAGCACGAAGTAATCCACCACGAGGATCGCGAAAATCGGTCCGAGGAAGGCCGAATAGGTCTGGATGAACAGGTTCAGCCCGGCTGCGGATTCGTCCTTGACCAGTTCCCAGGGGAAGGTCGCAAAGGCCAGCAGGCCCACGATCACGGCCGACGTCCTGAACTTGATGTTGAACACATCCATCAGCGCATAAGCCGGCGGCACGACGTTGTTGAGAATGTTGGTCGTCACCTGGGCAAAGGCGATGAACAGCAGGGTGATCACCAGCAGCAGCTTGTTGTCGACCGCGCTGGAAAACACCTTGATCGGGTCGACCTCGCCGGTGGCGCCAGACACCATCAGCCCGATCAGCCCCATGAACAGCGTCGCCGGCAGGATCGAGTTGGCGTAGATTGCCACCTGCCGAACCGGCCCAACATCGCGGCGCAGTTCGCGTGAGTAATCGGACACGTTCAGCATCATCGTGCTGTAGATCCCCAGAAAGAGCATGGTCGCCCCCCAGAACGGTGCGCCCCAGGTGCCTTCGACATTGACGAGATTGGCCGAGATTTCCTCGCCGTATTTGTTGATGACGCTGACGAACATGTAGATCAGCGATCCGATGATAAAGACCGAACCGATGTTCTCGAGCCACTTGATCCCGTGGAATCCGAGAACCGACAGGCCGATCTGCAGGAACTGGAAGCCGACGAAGAAGACGACCATGTTGTCGTAACCGAACAGCGTGGCCGAAACGAGGTTCAGCGCGCCCGCGCCGATCCAGCTCTGGAAGCCGAACCAGACGATGGCCGGAACCGACCGGACCAGGGCGGGAATGCGGGTGCCGGCAAAGCCGAAGGCCGACCGCGCCTGCACCATGAACGGGATGCCGTATTTATGTCCGGCCTGTCCGTTGATCATCAGCGCGATGCCGATCACGGTACATCCGATCGCGATGGCAACGAAGGTCTGAAACAGGTTCAGGGTGCCGACGAGGCCCGACCCGATCGTGAACGTCCCGATCGAAACGCAGCCGCCGAGCCAGGCGAACAGGTAGGACCAGGGGTCCATGATCCGCGTGTCCTGGGGTTCGAGGCTTTCCTCGCCGATGGCCTTTTCCTCGATATGCCGCACGTGATCCTTGTGCGGCTCAAAGGCATCGTCTGCTTTTGAATCCGTTGCCGTCATGGTCTCCTCCTCCATTGCGTTATTTCTGGTTGGGCCGGGAATAGGCGTTGATCTTGCTGGTCTTCAGTCCGCACCCGACAAGCGCCTCGATCATGCGTGTCGCCACGCTGACCCCGTCGATGACCGGGATGCCTGTTTCTTCGCTCAGCCACGCGGTGAGATCGGCCATGCCGGCACAGCCCAGCACGACGGCTTCGCAGTGATCTTCCTCAATGGCGCGCAATATCTCGTCGCGGACCTTCTCGCGTGCATTCGATCCCGGTTCTTCCAGCGCAAGCACCGGGATCGCGGCCGACCGGACCTTGCGGCACTGATGCGACAGCCCGTAGCCGTGGACCAGATGTTCGATCACCGGTACAGACCGGGGCAGCGTCGTGACCACCGTGAACGAGGTCGCGAGCATGCTGGCGGCCTTCACGGCCGCCTCGCAGATGCCCAGCACCGGCCCGGTCGCGATTTCACGGCAGGCGCCGATGCCCGGATCGTCAAAACAGGCGACGACGATACCGTCGATACCCTCGTCCTCGGCGCGTTGTACGCAGGACAGCAGGGCAGGGACCGACATGGCTTCGTCGTAGTGCCCTTCGATGCTGGCGGGGGCGCCTTTGCCGGTCGCGCCGGTGATGGTGACACCCGCGCTGGCCACCTGTCGGGCAGAGTCGATGATTTTCTGCGTCATCGACTCGGTGGAATTCGGATTGACTACGAGAATGTTCATGCGGCCTCCTTCGCTATCAAAAATTGTTAACAATAATAGATGACATCTGGCAAGCTATTTTTGTTTGTGCAGGATTGTCAACAGATTGCCGGGGCCCTAAATCAGTATGCCCATCAACAAACAGGGACCCCGATGAGCGAATCGGTAGAAGAAACGATCATCGCTGCCGTCATTGACGCGATTGCCGAACAGCGGCTGCCGGCGGGCACCAAGCTGGGCGAGAAGGAATTGAGCCAGCTGTTTTCGTGCAACAGGGCGAATGTCAGGCGCGCCCTGGCGTCGCTCGCTGCGCAGCATGTGGTCGAACTGCGCCCGAACCGCGGTGCGTTCGTGAGCTCACCGACGCCGAAAGAGGCACAGGATGTATTCGAGGCGCGCCGCGCCATCGAGCGGACCATCGCGCGCCAGGCGGCCGGGCGTGCAACGGATGCTGAAATCGCGCGCCTGCGTCAGAATATCGGTGACGAGGGTCGCGCCCATGCGGCAGGAAACCAGCCTGAAGAACTGCGTTTGTCGCGCGCGTTTCATCTCGATATCGCACGGGTGGCCGGCAACGAGGTGCTGGAACGTATTCTGGCCGAACTCACCATGCGCACGACCCTGATCCTTGGTCTGTACGGAACAGGCGAGGCCTCGAACTGCGCCAAGGACGATCATGGCCCTATCGTCGATGCGCTCGAGGCGGGGGACGCTGAACGCCTTGTGACCGAGATGGACGAGCATCTGAAGCATCTGGAAGCAGGGGTGAGTTTCAGCCAGCCGAAATCACCG
>CAYGNB010000172.1:0-1127 GCA_964351135.1 uncultured Rhodobacterales bacterium
CGCTGCTATATCTACATGCGCGACGAATACCCCGCGATCCTGAAGATTCTCGCCTCGGAGATCGCCGCGCTGGAACAGGCCGGGATCGTACCCGAAGGCTACGTTGAACTGCGCCGGGGCGCGGGCGCCTATATCTGCGGCGAAGAAAGCGCGATGATCGAGTCGATCGAGGGCAAGCGGGGTCTGCCGCGCCACCGGCCGCCCTTTGTGGCGCAGGTCGGGCTGTTCGGTCGCCCCACGCTGGTTCACAACGTGGAGACGCTGCACTGGGTTTGCCGAATTCTGCGCGAAGGCCCTGGGATCATGTCCTCGGTCCGTCACAACGACCGCGTCGGACTGCGCAACTATTCGGTGTCCGGGCGGGTAAAGGCGCCGGGAGTCTACGAATTGCCGGCCGGGTCCACCATCGCGGAAATCATCGACGCCGCGGGCGGAATGGTCGAAGGCCATGTATTCAAGGCCTATCAGCCGGGCGGGCCGTCATCGGGGCTGCTGCCGGCGTCGCTGTCCGATGTGCCGCTGGATTTCGACATGCTGCAACCGCACGGAACCTTTATCGGCTCCGCCGCCGTTGTGGTCCTGTCCGATCAGGACAGCGCCCGCGACGCGGCGCTCAACATGCTGCGGTTCTTCGAGGATGAAAGCTGCGGGCAATGCACGCCTTGCCGGGTCGGTTGCGAAAAGGCGGTCAAGCTGATGCAGGCGGATCACTGGGATCAGCCGCTGCTGGAAGAGCTGTGCCAGGCCATGGCCGATGCCTCGATCTGCGGGCTGGGGCAGGCAGCGCCGAACCCTATCCGGCTGGCAATGAAGCATTTTCCGGACGAACTCTAGGCGCGCGCCAACAGGGCGGTTTCGGCATTCGCAAATGATTTTGGCACTTTGCGTCGCCTTTGGCGGTTGCTTGTGCGGCGGGCAACGGGAACCTCGCGGGTGCCGTAAGGTCGCGTGTATTTTACTTGAAGATGCTGCATCGCAGCATTAGCTTTTGAGGGCAAGGCACGACAGGAGGAGGCCGGTGTGGCCACTATGACGGAGCCCGAAGCAATGGATTGTAGCTCTCTTCTGACAAGGACCGAGATTCGCCGCCTCTGGCAAGCGGACCGGCAGGATATCGTCGATCATTT
>CAYGNB010000172.1:1227-6862 GCA_964351135.1 uncultured Rhodobacterales bacterium
GGACCGAGATTCGCCGCCTCTGGCAAGCGGACCGGCAGGATATCGTCGATCATTTCCTGCGGCTTGACGCCGAATCGCGGCGCCTGCGCTTTGGCGTTCCGCAAAAGGATATCGGCGTCCAGCGCTATGCCGAACGGATACTCGGCATGGATTCCGTCGTCTTCGGCGCCTTTGTGGATGGCGGGTTGCGTGGTCTGGCCGAGCTTTGCGGTTTCCTGTGGCATTGGCCACGGACCGCAGAAGCTGCGCTGTCCATAGAACGCGACTGGCAGGACGCGGGGATCGGCGACGCCCTGTTCACCCGCCTGATCGCGGCCGCGCAAAACCGGTCGGTGCGCACCTTGCACATGACCTGTCTGCGGGAAAACGAACGCATGCAGCATCTGGCGCGCAAACACGAGGCCGTGCTGGAGTTTATCCCCGGCGAGGTGCAGGCCACGCTCGACCCGCCGCGCCCGACCCTGTTGTCGCTCACCGAAGAGTTCCTGGGCGAAACGCGCAGTTTCGGACGCGCCGTTCTGCATGTGCCGACCTGACAGCCGGGTCCCGGCACGTCACCTCTTTCCGGTGCTTCGGTCATGATCTAGGCAAAGGCGCATGACCGAGTTCCTCAACCTGGCCGCAGGCGTCGCGATGCCGCTGGCCGCCACCTGCGCGTTGATCTACCTGCCGCTGGCTTCCCGCCCGCCGTCGCTATGGCGCACGGTGGTCAAGACCGGCGCCGTGGGGCTGTTGGCGGTTGCGGCCTGGGTGGCGCAGGGCCCGGCGCTGCTGGTGCTGGCGCTGGTTCTGTGTTCGCTGGGCGATGCGTGCCTGTCTCGCCCCGGAGATCGCGCGTTCATGGTTGGTGCGGGTGCCTTTGCGCTGGGCCATCTTGTGCTGATCGCCCTGTTCCTTGGCGACCCTGCCGCGGATCCCGCGCGGATCGTCGCGCCGCCGCAGCTGTGGATCGCGCTCGTCCTTGGCGTGCTGGTGGTGGCGATGCTGCGCTGGATCGCGCCGCGTGCCGGGGATATGCGCGGGGTCGTCAGCGCCTATATCCCGGTCATCCTCGCCATGGGGCTGGCGGCTCTCAGCCTGCCCGGCGACGGGCGGCTGGCGCTGGTGGTCCCCGCCGCGCTCGCCTTCATGCTGTCGGATACGGTGCTGGCGATCGAGAAATTCGCGCTGCCGCCGGATCATCCGGCGCTGCGCTGGACCTCCTACATCGTATGGCCATTCTACTGGGGCGCGATGTTCGGCATCTGGTATGCCTTTATCTGACGCTTTGCATCCCGCCACATTCCGCATTAGGTGAGACGCGGAGTGCTGCGGAGGCCCGGATGGCGTTTTTCTCGAAACTCAAGGACCGGCTGTTCAAATCATCCTCGAAGCTCGATCAGGGCCTCGAGGCGATTGTCGAGGATGGCGGCGAAGCCACCCCGCCCGATCCCGATCCGGTGATCCCCGACCCGGACCCCGAACCCCGGCCGGTTCCGGAAATCCCCACGCCCGCGCCAGACCCCGTGCCGCAACCCGAACCGGTACCACAGCCCGAACCCGACCCGGCGCCGATGCCGGCAGATCCCGAACCGGCACCGCCCCCCCCCGAGGTCGGCGATGGCGCCGGACCCGGCCTGCTGACCCGCCTGTTCCGGCGCGAAGGCACCGTCCCGGCGCCTGAAATGCGCCGCACGCTCGACGACGACATGCTGGAACAGCTCGAGGAATTGCTGATTTCGGCCGATATGGGCGTGGATACGGCGCTGCGCGTGACGGCCAACATGGCCGAGGGCCGGTTCGGCCGAAAACTGTCGAGCCGTGAGATCAAGAAACTGCTGGCGGACGAAATCGCGCGGATCATGGAACCGGTCGCCCGCCCGCTGCCGCTCTATCCCCGGCGTCCGCAGGTGGTGCTGGTGGTCGGCGTGAACGGTTCGGGCAAGACCACAACAATCGGCAAGCTGGCCAGCCAGTTCAAATCCGCCGGCAAGAAGGTGGTCATCGCCGCGGGCGACACATTTCGCGCCGCAGCCGTCGAACAGTTGCAGATCTGGGGGGAACGCGCCGGTGTGCCGGTGCTGACCGCGCCCGAAGGGTCGGACCCGGCCAGCCTGGCCTATGACGCGATGACCCGCGCACAGGAAGACGGGGCCGACCTGCTGATGATCGACACGGCGGGCCGGTTGCAGAACCGCGCCGACCTGATGGAAGAACTGGCCAAGATCGTCCGCGTGATCCGGAAAAAGGATGAAACCGCACCGCATAACACGCTGCTGGTGCTCGACGCGACGACGGGCCAGAACGCGCTGAGCCAGGTCGAGACCTTCCAGCGCATCTCGGACGTGTCGGGGCTGGTGATGACGAAACTCGACGGGACAGCGCGCGGCGGCGTTCTGGTGGCGCTGGCCGACCGGTTCGGCCTGCCCATCCACGCCATCGGCGTCGGCGAACAGATCGACGATCTCGCCCCGTTCGATCCCGAGGAATTCGCCGCCGCGCTGACCGGTCTCGATGCCGCCTGATCCGACTGTGTCCTTCCTCTTGCCGAAAATATCCTCCGGGGGTCCGGGGGTGGAAAACCCCCGGCTGCGGACGGTCCGACCCGGGGCGCGGCGATGAGCGACTGGCTGATCTCGCTCGAAAATACCGAGGCAGGGCACAGTCTCGCGCTGTGGCTGGCGATCATGGCGGCCTTCCTGCACGCGGCGTTCGGCGCCCTGCAAAAGGGGCGGCACGATCCCTGGCTCTCACGCGGGGCGATCGACGTCTCCTACGGTCTGATGGCGGCCCCTTTCGCACTGTTCGTTGTGCCCTGGCCCGAACCGCATATGTGGCCGATCTTCGCGATCGCCTGGGCAATCCATGTGGGCTACAAGATCCTGCAGGCGCTTGCCTATACCAAGGGCTCCTACACCGTCGTCTACCCGGTGGTGCGCGGCACCGGTCCGCTCTTTGCGGTCATCGGCGCCTATCTGCTGTTCGGTGAACTGTTTTCGCCGGTTCAGTGGATGGGGGTCGCGGTGCTGCTGGCCGGTATCTTCGGTCTCGCGCTTTACAATCTCCTGTTCCTGGAAACGCAGCGTGACATCCTGCCGCTGGCGCTGGGGCTGGCGGTGGTGACGGGGCTCTTCGTGGCACTTTACACCACTTACGATGCCTACGGCATCCGCGCGACCGCGGACCCGTTCACCTTTCTGGCCTGGTTCTTCATGATCGACGGGACAGTCATGCCCGTGATTGCGCTGCTGAAATGGCGCGCCATGACTGAGCGTCCGGCCCCGGGTCCGCTGATGCTGCGGGGCCTGGTGGGCGGGCTGATCGCCTTTGGCAGTTTCGGCGCGATCATGCTGGCCACGCGCCTCGACAAGGTCGGCGAGGCCGCGGTGCTGCGCGAGACATCGACGGTGTTCGCCGCACTGATCGGCTGGCTGGTGCTGAAGGAACCCGTCGGACCGCGACGGGCCGCGCTTATGGCCTTGATCGCGGCGGGCGCGGTGATAGTTGAGATGGGTGGCTGAGCGACAGGAAGGAACCGCAATGGCCGACAGAACGATCAGCCCTGCGCTGAAACTCGGACTCGAACTCGGACCCATCGTGGCCTTTTTCGTCGCCTATCTGAAGCTGCGCGGCGAGGTGGTCACCATCGGCGGCACAGATTATGACGGGTTCATCGTTGTCACCGCCTGCTTCATCCCGCTCATCGTTGCCTCCACGGTGCTTCTGTGGCGGCTGACCGGGCACCTGTCGCGGATGCAGGTGGCCACGCTGGCACTTGTTGTGGTGTTCGGCGGGTTGTCGGTCTGGTTCAACGACGACCGGTTCTTCAAGATGAAGCCAACGGCGATCTATTTGCTGTTCGGCGGACTTTTGGGCGTCGGACTGCTGCGCGGACAGTCCTGGCTGCAATATGTGATGGAAGAGGCGCTGCCCCTGACGCAGGAGGGCTGGATGATCCTGACCCGCCGCCTTTGTGCGTTCTTCTTCGGGCTGGCTGTCGCGAACGAACTGGTCTGGCGCACCCAGAGCACCGATACGTGGGTCTGGTTCAAGACCTTCGGGCTGACGGCGGCGCTGTTCGCGTTCTTTCTGACCCAGGGCCGGCTGTTCCGCGATCACGAAGCCCCCGACGTGTCGGGGAACAACACCGACTGACCGGCACCGGGGCGCTCCCGCCCGTGGATGCCTGCATGAAACATGCAGGCCCCCCGGTTGGGCGGGGCACCTCGCTGCGCTCGGTGCGGTTGCGCTTGTCACAGAGCGTTGCCGCGTGGCCGCAGGCCGCGCGGCCCGGCCCAACGCCGCAAAAGGCCCGGCGTAGCCGGGCAGGCGCGGGGGCGGGAGTGCGCTGTCCCTACGGCTTTCGGCCGAACAGCACCGACTGTGCGTTGCGCGTCGCGGCGGTGCCGTCGCGTTTTTCCGCAGCCAGGGCGCGCCCGGCAATCACCGCTTCCCGTTCTCCGACGATCTTCAGCCAGTGCGCCATATTCGGTTTATCGTCCAGTGTCTGCTGCTGCCCTTCCCACAGGCTCGCCCACGGCCAGACCGCCATGTCGGCGATGGAATAGAAGTCACCTGCGACAAAGTCGCGCCCTTGCAGCCGTCGGTCCAGAACGTCGTAGAGCCGCGCGACCTCGTTACGGTAGCGGTCCTTGGCATAGGGGATATCCTGCGGCGGATCTAGCGCCGGCGCATATTTCAGGAAATGATGCGCCTGGCCCGCCATCGGTCCAACTCCGCCCATCTGCCACATCAGCCATTCCTCGACAGCGATCCGGTCGCGCGCGGTTTCGCCCATGAACCGCCTCGTCTTGCGTGCGAGATAGAGCAGGATCGCTCCGGATTCAAAGACTGAAACGGGTGCGCCGTCCGGCCCGTCCGGATCGACGATTGCCGGCATTCGGTTGTTGGGAGAAACCCCGAGGAAGTCTGGCGCCAACTGGTCGCCCGCGCCGATATCGATCAGGTTGACCCGGTAAGGCAGACCCATCTCTTCCAGCGCGATGGCGATCTTCCAGCCATTCGGCGTGGGCCAGTAAAACAGTTCGATCGGATCGGGCAACGGCGCCTCCCTCTGTCAGCACCGCCGATCATCAGGCTTTCCGCGCGAAGGGCAAGGCCGGCGCGGCGGGACGCGGTATCGACAACTGCCAGGATGCCGCTGCGGGGGCCACTGGCAGGCCCGCCCGCAGGCGTGCCATCATCGCCGGGTTGCGCAGCAACGCCCGATAGAGTCGCATCACGCCGGGCCGGGTGTAACCCGACCAGTGGCAGACCTGACGCAGCGGCGGCGCCACCGGAAACCCGCAGTGTTGCAGATGCGCCAGCACGCGCGGGCAATCCAGCCGCAGTGTCACCGCGTTCGGCACTGTGAGGCCGCGGCCGATGGCGCGGTCGCCGTCGCGCGGCGCGGGCACCAACCATTCGAACAGCCGGTCGAACAGGGCGTTTTCGCGGCTGGTCACGTTGATGAAGGTCGCCTTGCGCCCCGCCGGGGTTTTCAGCGCCACCTCGGTGCGCGACCGATAGCTGGCCCCGGTCAGCGCGATCATGCGGTCCACTGCTCCTGCGGGCAGGTGATGCAGGGCCTCGAGCGCGGGTTCGACCCCCAGCGAATGGGCGATGACGTGGATCGGGCGCGACGGGTTCGCCGCGT
>CAYGNB010000173.1:0-6825 GCA_964351135.1 uncultured Rhodobacterales bacterium
GGTGCGGATGGTCGATGCGGCGTTCCAGTTCCCGCTGCGCCACCCCTGTACGGTGTCGGTGATCCCCGGCGGGCAGGGTGTCGCCGAGATGGACAGCAATCTGGCGGCGGCGCGGGCCGTGGTGCCCGATGCGCTCTGGGCCGATCTCAAGGCGCAGGGCCTGCTGCGCGCCGATGCGCCGGTCTGAACAGGGGGGAGGCGACACCATGCGGATCGATGCGCACCAGCATTTCTGGCAACCCGCGCGGGGCGATTACGACTGGATGCCCAAGGACGACCCGACATTGTCACGGATATACGGCCCCGACGATCTGGCGCCTCAACTGGCGGCGGCGGGGATCGACCGCACGGTGCTGGTGCAGGCGGCGGCGACGGTGCAGGAAACCGAATACATGCTGGGGCTGGCCGACGCGACGCCCTTTGTCGCCGGGGTCGTGGGGTGGGTCGATTTCGAAACCCCGGCCGATCGCGCCCATCTCGAACGGCTGGCGGCGCACCCTCGGTTCTGCGGTGTGCGGCCGATGATCCAGGACATCCCCGATGACGGCTGGATGCTGCGCGCGGAGGTGCAATGGGCCTATCGTGCGCTGGTCGATCTGGATCTGAGTTTCGACGCACTGGGTTATTCCCGGCATCTGGAGAATTTCCATACCATCCTGTCGCGTTACCCCGACATGCGCGTGGTGATCGACCATTGCATGAAGCCGCAGATCCGCGATCACCCGGACGACTTTCACCTGTGGGCGCAGGGCATGACCCGGCTGGCGCGGGAAACCGATGCCCGATGCAAGCTGTCGGGCCTGATTACCGAGGCGGACGAGACCTGGACCGTGGACGACCTGCGGCCATATGCCGATCACGTGCTGGACGCCTTCGGACCCGATCGGGTGATGTGGGGGTCCGACTGGCCGGTTTGCCGGCTGCGCGGCGAATATGACCGCTGGCTCGCCGCCGCGGAGACATTGACCGAGGGTCTGGACGATGCCGGACGCGCGCGGGTCTTTGGTGGGACCGCTGCCGAGTTCTACCGTCTCGCTGTCTGATCGGGTGGCGCGAACAGATCGGGGCGGCTGTCCGTGAGCGGTTCTAGATAGGTCAGCAATTGACGAAGATGCAGCCGTGTCGCGGCGCGCGCGGCATCGGCGTCGCGCGCTTCGAGCGCTGAGATTATGTCATGATGTTCGTGCAGGGTTTCGGCCACACGCCCGGGCTCTGGCAGGATCAACCGGCGCGCGCGGCTGACCTGTAGCCAGACGGTTTCGGCCATTTTCGCCAGCCGCCGGAACCCGGTGAACGACAGCAGCAGCGCATGCATCTCGGCGTCCATTTCGTAGAATCCGGCGATGTCGCCGTCTTCCACCAGTGCTTGCTGCACCCGCAGATTGCGGCGCAGTTCGACGAGCTGGTCGTCGGTGATGCGCGGCGCGAGATGTTCCACCGCCGCCAGTTCCAGCGCTTCGCGCAGGAACGCGCTTTCGCGGATTTCCTCCATCGAAAACCGCGCGACATAGCTGCCTGCCTGCGGCAGGATCACCACCAGCCCCTCGGCCGCCAGCCGTCCCAGCGCCTCGGAAACGGGCGAACGCGACACGTTCAGCCTGTCGCAGACCGGTTGCTTGCGCAGGATGTCTCCGGGCCGGTATTCCAGCGACAGGATCGCATCGCGCAATGACAGGTAGACCCGGTTGGACAGCGAGCCCTCGAACATGTCGAGCGGTTTGAGCGCGGGCTCTTGTACATCCTTGTCCTTCGCAAGTATCATACTAGCATGTTAGTTTGCCCCGCAGGGCTGTCAACACCGGCCAGAGTTACGGGCCAGATCTACGGGGAGGAGCCGATGTGACCACGGATACACCCAGATCCGTATGTCTGCACGATGACGACAACGTATTGGTTGCGCTGGCCGATCTGCCTGCCGGCACGCAGCTGGACGGGATGGCGGCGGCGCTGCGCGAGACCGTCGCCAAAGGCCACAAGGTTGCCGCGCACGACATCGCCGTGGGCGAGCGGGTGATCCGGTATGGACAAGTGATCGGTGTGGCGACCGATGCCATCCCGGCGGGGGCTCATGTGCATGTGCATAATCTGGGCATGTCCGGCCACAGCTCGGATTACGCCTTTGCCAGTGCCTGCCGCCGGTTGCCTGCCGCCGGGACCGACCGGTTTTTCGAAGGCTACCGCCGTGCCGATGGCAAGGTCGGAACGCGCAACTATCTGGGCGTACTGACATCGGTGAACTGTTCCGGCAGCGTTGCCCGGTTCATTGCCGAAGCGGCGGAGCGCGCCGACTGGTTCCGGGCCATGGACGGGATCGACGGCGTGGTACCCATCGTGCACGGCACCGGCTGCGGCATGTCGGGGCGGCATGAAGGCTACGACACGCTCTATCGCACGTTGCGAGGCTATGCCCGGCATCCGAATTTTGCCGGGATCCTGCTGGTCGGGCTCGGTTGCGAGGTCATGCAGGTGCCCGATCTGATCGGCGAGGGCCGGATGCGTGCAGACGGCAATTTTCGCTACATGACCATCCAGGCCACGGGCGGCACGCGGCGCACGGTGGAAACCGGCGTGGCGATTCTGCGCGAAATGGCCGAAACCGCCAATGCGGCGCGGCGCGAAACGGTCCCGGCGTCCGAATTGATGGTGGGGCTGCAATGCGGCGGCTCGGACGGTTATTCGGGCATCACCGCCAACCCGGCGCTGGGTCATGCCTCGGATCTGCTGGTGCGCCATGGCGGCACCACCATTCTTGCCGAAACGTCTGAAATCTACGGGGCCGAACACCTGCTGACCGCCCGGGCGGTCAACCAAGAGGTTGGCCGCAAGCTGATCGACCGCATTCGCTGGTGGGAGGACTACACCGCCCGCAACGATGGCGAGATGGACAACAATCCATCGCCGGGCAACAAGCGGGGTGGGCTGACCACGATCCTCGAAAAATCGCTGGGCGCGGTGGCCAAGGGCGGCAGCGCGCCGCTGGTGGATGTCTATCGTTTCGCTGAACCGGTGGACAAGCACGGGTTCGTGTTCATGGACAGCCCCGGCTATGACCCCTGTTCCGTCACCGGCCAGATCGCATCCGGCGCGACGCTGATTGCGTTCACCACCGGGCGCGGGTCGGTTTCGGGATATATGCCCACGCCCTGTATCAAACTGGCAACCAATTCCGAGATGTATGCGCGCATGGAGGAAGACATGGACATCAATTGCGGCGACATTGTTTCGGATGGGGTCTCGATTTCCGACAAAGGCGCGGAGATATTCGAGATGCTTCTGGACGTGGCTTCGGGCCGGCGGACGAAGAGTGAGGAACTGGGGTTCGGCGGTGCCGAATTCGTGCCCTGGCAAATGGGCGCGGTCATGTGAGGGAGACAGGTAGGTGAGGCTGAAGGGAAAGACGGCGTTCGTGACGGCGGCGGGCGCCGGGATCGGGCAGGCCACGGCGCGGGCCTTTGCCGCCGAGGGGGCGGCAGTGATCGCAACCGACATCGACAGCGACGCGCTGGCACCGCTGGCCGCCGACGGCATGGATACGGCGCGGCTCGACGTGACCGATCCCGCCGCGGTGCAGGCGGCCGCCGGGGCCGCGGGTGCCGTGGACATTCTGTTCAACTGCGCGGGTTTCGTGCATCACGGCACGATCCTGGATTGCGACGAGGCGGCCTTCGGCTTCTCGATGGAACTGAACGTCTGGGGCGTTTACCGCATGACCCGTGCCTTCCTGCCCGCGATGATAGAGGCCGGCGGCGGTTCGATTATCAACATGTCGTCGGCGGTATCCTCGATCATCGCCGCGCCCAACCGGTTCGTCTATGGCGGCACCAAGGCCGCCGTGATCGGGATGACCAAATCGGTGGCCGCCGACTACATCGCCAGCGGTATCCGCTGCAACGCGATCTGCCCCGCCACGGTGGAGAGCCCGTCGCTGCAGGAACGCATGAAGGCGATGGGCGATTACGACACCGCGCGGGCGGCTTTCGTCGCGCGCCAGCCCATGGGTCGGATCGGAAAACCCGAGGAGATCGCTGCGCTGGCGGTCTATCTCGCGTCGGACGAAGCCGCTTTTGTCACCGGACAGGCGATCACCATCGACGGCGGCTGGACCAACACCTGAGAGGATCTTGATATGAAACTATTGCGCTACGGGCCCGCCGGGTCCGAGAAACCGGGGCTGCAGCACAGTGACGGCACCATTCGCGACCTGTCGGCCCATGTGGCGGATATCGGCGGCGATGCGCTGTCCGACGCCGAGCTGGAGATCCTGCGGGCGCTGGATGCGGACAGCCTGCCGGTGGTCGACGGCAACCCGCGGCTGGGGCCCTGCGTGGCCGGTGTGGGCAAGGTTATCGCCATCGGGCTCAACTATGCGGACCACGCCGCCGAATCCGGTATGGATGTGCCGCCCGAACCGGTGATCTTTTTCAAGGCCACCAGCGCCATCTGCGGTCCGAACGATGACGTGATCATCCCGCGCGGGTCCGAGAAAACCGACTGGGAGGTCGAGTTGGGCGTGGTGATCGGCAAGGCCGCCTCTTACGTGGACGAAGCGGACGCGATGGACCATGTGGCCGGTTACTGTGTGGTCAACGATGTGTCCGAGCGGGCATTCCAGATCGAACGGGCAGGCCAGTGGGTCAAGGGAAAATCCGCCGACACGTTCGCGCCGATGGGGCCGTGGCTGGTCACCCGCGACGAGGTGGCAGACCCGCAGAACCTGAAGATGTGGCTCGAGGTGGATGGGCACCGGTATCAGGACGGATCGACCGCAACCATGGTCTATGGCGTGCGGCATTTGGTGTCCTACCTGTCGCAGTTCATGTCGCTGCAGCCGGGTGACGTGATCTCGACCGGTACCCCGCCCGGCGTTGGCATGGGGCAGTCGCCGCAGGTCTACCTGAAACCGGGTCAGGAAATGCGGCTGGGCGTCGAAGGGCTGGGCGAACAGCGCCAGACCACTCGCGCCTGGGGGGCCTGATCGCGCCGGCCAGTTGATGTAAAGGCCGCGTATCGAACCGAATCTCGCTACCCCTGCGTCCACTACCGCGACCCGGCGAATCCCGTTATCCGTCATGGCGACAGGGTCCAGGCAGGCGCGCCCGGACTCAACGGATATCGGGGGCCGCATGTCGGACAACAATGAAAACGCGCGGGCAGAGGTGATTGCCGCCTGCCGCAGGATGAACGCGCTGGGCATCAATCAGGGCACATCGGGCAATATCAGCCGGCGAGATGGCGACGGGTTCCTGATCTCGGCCTCGGGCGTCGACTATGACGCGATGGAGCTGCGGCATGTCGTGGTCGTGGACATGGACGGTGGCTATGACGGCGGGATCAGGCCATCGTCGGAGTGGCGGATGCACCGGGACATCCTGCGCGCGAACCCGCAGGCCGGCGCCGTGGTGCACGCCCATTCCACCTATGCCACCGCGTTGTCCTGCCTGCGCATCGACATTCCGGCATTTCACTACATGGTGGCGGCGGCGGGCGGTAATTCGCTGCGCTGCGCCGACTATGCCACATTCGGAACCGCCGAACTGTCGGACAACATGTTGCGTGCGCTCGAGGGCCGCCGCGCCTGCCTGCTGGCCAATCACGGGATGATCTGCTTCGGCTCGACGCTCGACCGGGCGCTGGCTCTGGCGGTCGAAGTGGAAACCCTGTGTCGCCAGTATTTCATTGCCCGCCAGGCCGGGGAACCGGTGATCCTGGACGACGCCGAGATGGACCGGGTGCTGGAGTTGTTCAAGGGATATGGCGCGGGGCAGCAATAGGCCGCCGGGGCTTGAGGTCGTTCGATAAGCCCGACTTATGAATCATATAGATTCATCCAATTTGTTAAATGCCGCCGCACACGGCATCCTGCACGCTGGACGAGACTGTGAGGGCGACAGGCATGGCGGCACCGGACGGGTCGGAATCGGCACTGGTTGGTGATGGCCGCCGCTGGTCCCGAACTACGCGGGAGTCACGCTCCTGTTGCAATCCTCGACAAGAAACAACCGGACCGGCACCTGTGGACAGAGAGGCCGTCAGGGGATTGTGCGGTTGACCTGCTGCAGGCGGCCCGGACGGAGCACCACGGTCAGCCGGATCAAACAACAGCGCGGGCGGTCCGCGCGGGTTCCGGCGCTGCCGGTCACGACGAGAGGAAGAACGAGACATGACCATCCAGACCCCCATCCTGGCCAACGAACGTGTTTACCCGGTGCCCAAGGTTCCGGCGATAGCGATTTGTCTGGACGGATGTGAGCCTGCGTATCTGGACGTTGCGATTTCTGCGGGGCTGATGCCGACGCTGAAACGGATGCGCGAGACGGGAACGGACCGGTTGGCGCATTCGGTGATTCCGTCCTTTACCAACCCCAACAACCTGTCGATCGCCACCGGGCGGCCGCCGGTGGTGCACGGGATCTGCGGCAACTTTCTCTATGATCCGGAAACCGGCGAAGAGGTGATGATGAACGACGTGCGGTTCCTGCGGGCGCCGACTGTGTTCAAGCAGTTCTACGACGCCGGGGCCAAGGTCGCGATCGTCACCGCCAAGGACAAGCTGCGCGCGCTGCTGGGTGCCGGGCTGGCCTTTGACGACGACCGGGCGAAATGCTTCTCGGCCGAGAAATCGGCCAGTTCGACCGCGGCCGAACACGGGCAGGACAACGCCGCCGGATGGCTGGGCATGGAGCAGCCCGAGGTCTATTCGGCGGACCTTTCGGAATTCGTCTTTGCCGCCGGAGTCAAGCTGCTGAAGGAATGGCAGCCGGACGTGATGTACCTGACCACGACCGACTATGTGCAGCACAAATTCGCGCCCGAGGACGAGGAGGC
>CAYGNB010000174.1:0-1291 GCA_964351135.1 uncultured Rhodobacterales bacterium
GCCCCGTCCATGCGCTCAAGGGCGTGAACCTGACCATCGACAAGGGCGATTTCGTCAGCTTCATCGGTCCGTCGGGGTGTGGCAAGACGACATTTCTGCGCTGCATCGCCGCGCTGGAGACGCCGACGGGCGGCAGCCTGCGCGTGAACGGTATGACGCCGGACGAGGCGCGCCGGGCGCGCGCCTATGGTTACGTATTCCAGGCGGCGGGCCTTTATCCGTGGCGGACCATCGCGCGCAACATCAAGCTGCCGCTTGAAATCATGGGATATTCCAGAGCCGACCAGGATGAGCGTGTTAGAAACGTTCTGCAACTGGTCGATCTGGAAGGGTTCGGCGGGAAATACCCCTGGCAGCTGTCGGGCGGAATGCAGCAGCGCGCCAGCATTGCGCGGGCGCTGGCCTTCGACGCCGACATCCTGCTGATGGACGAACCGTTCGGCGCGCTGGACGAAATCGTGCGCGACCATCTGAACGAACAGTTGTTGCAGCTTTGGGCCCGGACGAACAAGACCATCGGTTTCGTCACCCATTCGATCCCCGAAGCGGTCTATCTCAGCACGAGGATCGTGGTGATGAGCCCGCGCCCCGGCCGGATCACAGACGTGATTGAAAGTCCGCTGCCCAGGGACCGGCCGCTGGATATTCGCGACACGCCGGAATTCATCGAGGTGGCGCACCGGGTGCGCGAAGGGTTGAGGGCTGGCCATGATGACGGTTGAAGCCACGATCCGGGTCGCGAGGCGGATATGAAGTCGTTTCTCGCCGTTCTCACTGTTGTCGCCGCGATCATGGCGATCTGGTACGTCGCCTGCGTTCCGATGAACATTCATGGCGTTCTGGTCGAGGCGGAACGCGATGGGGCGGCTGTGATCCCCGCCACCGCCAAAGAACGCCGTGACATGGGCGCCATGGCACTGGTGGCGCAGAACGGATTCGCGATCCCGGCCACATGGGCGCAGGACCGGCCGCGTCTGCCGGCCCCGCATCAGGTCGCGATCGAGCTGTGGGATACGACGCTGAACAAGAAGATCACCTCCAAGCGCAGCCTGGTCTATCATGGCTGGGTGACGCTGAGCGCAACCATGCTGGGGTTCGTCATCGGCACGGTGCTGGGCGTCCTGCTGGCGATCGGGATCGTGCATTCGCGCGTGATGGACATGTCGGTGATGCCCTGGGCCATCGTCAGCCAGACCATTCCGATCATCGCGCTGGCGCCGATGATCATCGTGGTGCTGTATTCGGTCGGCGTGCAGGGCATTCTGCCCAAGGCGGTGATCTCGGCTTACCT
>CAYGNB010000174.1:1391-4027 GCA_964351135.1 uncultured Rhodobacterales bacterium
CGTGGATCGGGGGCTCTGCCCCCGCCGCCCGTTCGGGCGGCTCCCCCGGAGTTTTGCGGGCAAGATGAAGGGAGGGAGCGGCGCATGATGCTGGTTTTCTTCGCGGTTTTGCTCTGGCTGTTAGGGTGGTGGATCAACACACGGTTGGCCGAAGGACCGCAGGCGAATACGCGGGCGGTTCGGTTTGCGGTGCCGCTGATCTTCGGTCTGACCGTGCTGGCTGTCTGGGAATTGCTGGTGCGTGGGCTGAACGTGCCGCTGGTGATCCTGCCCGCACCATCGCTGATCGGCGTCCGGTTCGCCGGGTCGACCGGGATCCTTTGGCAGGATTTCATGCAGACCTTCGTCAAGGGCGCGCTGTCGGGATATGTGCTGGGTTGCGGCGCGGCCTTTCTGACCGCAATCCTGGTGGATCGCAGCGATTTCCTGCGCCGGGGGCTGCTGCCGGTGGGGAATTTCGTTGCCGCGCTGCCGATTGTCGGCACCGCGCCCATCCTCGTGATGTGGTTCGGGTTCGATTGGGAAAGCAAGGCGGCGGTGGTCGTGGTGATGGTGTTCTTTCCGGTTCTTGTGAACACGGTGGCCGGCCTGTCCGAGACGACACAGATGCAGCGCGACCTGATGGAGACCTATGCCGCATCCTATTGGCAAGGCTTCTTCAAGCTGCGCCTGCCGGCCGCGATGCCGTTCATCTTCAACGGGCTGAAGATCTCGACCACGCTGGCGCTGATCGGCGCGATCGTCGCGGAATTTTTTGGCTCGCCGACGCTGGGCATGGGGTTTCGCATCTCCACCTCGGTCGGTCAGCTTGCGCTCGACATGGTTTGGGCGGAAATTGTCGTGGCGGCGTTGGCCGGGACGCTGTTCTACGGCGCCGTTGCCCTGCTGGAGCGCGTCGTGACCTTCTGGCATCCGTCGCAGAGAGGATAATCCGAGAACCCGGAACGACCGGGCAAAACCTACCATCAAGGAGTTGAACACATGAAAAAGACGATTTGCGGTACGGCACTGGCGCTGGTGATGGCGGCCATGCCCGCCTGGGCGGCCGACGAGGTCAAGCTGCAGCTGAAATGGGTCACCCAGGCGCAGTTCGGCGGCTATTACGTGGCGCTAGATCAGGGCTTTTACGAGGAAGAGGGACTGGACGTGACCATCCTGCCCGGAGGCCCGGATATCGCGCCGCCCCAGGTGATCGCCGGCGGTGGCGCCGATGTGGTGGTCGAGTGGATGCCCGCCGCGCTGGCCGCGCGCGAGAAGGGGCTGCCGCTGGTCAATATCGCGCAGCCGTTCAAGAGTTCGGGCATGATGCTGACCTGCTGGGCGGATGTCGGGATCGAAACACCCGAGGATTTCCCGGGCCATACACTGGGTGTCTGGTTTTCGGGCAATGAATTCCCGTTCCTGAGCTGGATGAACACGCTGGGCATCCCGACCGAGGGCGGTGAGGATGGCGTGACGGTTCTCAAGCAGGGTTTCAACGTGGATCCGTTGCTGCAGCGACAGGCCGACTGCATTTCCACGATGACCTATAACGAGTTCGGGCAAGTGCTGGATTCGGGCGTGTCCGAAGACGAGCTGGTGACCTTCAAATACGAGGATCAGGGCGTGGCGACGCTGGAAGACGGGCTTTACGTGCTCGAAAGCAATCTCGAGGACGAAGCGTTCCGGGACAAGATGGTCCGGTTCGTGCGTGCCTCGATGAAGGGTTGGAAGTGGGCCGAGGAAAACCCCGAGGACGCAGCGGGCATCGTGCTGGACAACGATTCGACAGGGGCCCAGACCGAGGCGCATCAGGTGCGTATGATGGGCGAGATCGCCAAGCTGACGGCCGGTTCCAACGGTGCGCTCGATCCCGCGGATTACGAACGCACGGTGCAGACATTGCTGGCCGGTGGATCGGATCCGGTCATCACCAAGGGACCGGAAGGCGCCTGGACCCATGTCATTTCGGATGCGGCCCTGAACTGAGCGTTTACCTCGATCCGATCACTACGCGGCCCTTGCGGGCCGCGTCTTTCGTTAAGTGGTCCGCACGATCAGTCCAGGCGCACCGCATCGCCGCTGCCGCGTTCAGCGGCTGAAAACCCGGCCCGGTCCAACGCATAGGGCGCGGCGATCGTGATCAGGATCATCGTGGCCAGGGCAATCAACATGGCTTTCATGGCTCAGTCTCCTGTCGCGGTGGCGCGGCGCAGATAGGCGATCAGGTCGGCCCGGTCGGCCGGATCGGTGATGCGCTGCATCGGCATTTTGGTTCCGGGAATATAATGGTCCGGGCCGAGGTCGAACAGGGCGTCGATGCTTTCCGCCTCCCAAACGATCTGCGATCCGTCGAGCGCGTCGGAATAGACATAGTCGCCAACGGTTCCCGCTGGCCGCCCGAACAGCCCGGCCAGCGTCGGTCCGGCGCGGCGCGCGGTGTCGCCGGTCAGGGTGTGACAGATCGAACATTTGCGCGCGAATTGCCGTTCGCCGTTATCCATCTCTTCGGGCGGTTTCAGGAAACTGTGGTCCTGCCGCCCCATCGGGTCGTGATCCGCCAACGTGGCCACCGGCCAGCTATACATGGCGCTGTCGAGCCCGCCGGCGTGGATGTTCTCGCCATCGGCGGAAAAGGCCAGTGCCCAGACCGGGCC
>CAYGNB010000174.1:4127-6806 GCA_964351135.1 uncultured Rhodobacterales bacterium
CACGATTTCATTGATGCCGAACCCGTGACGCAGGACCGTCTGGATTTCCTCGCCGCGCTCTATGTCCCACAGACGCAGGGTGCCGTCCGCGCTCGCCGACCACAGGCGTCTGCCGTCCTCGGAAAACGCGACCGCGTTTACGCCCGCGTCGTGCCCCTGCAACAGCCGGCCGTCGCCGCCGTTCATCGGCCATATCCCTATGGTGCCGTCCCAACTGGCCGAAGCGACCAGACCCGATGCGGCCGCCAGCCCCGCCACCTTGCCCTTGTGGCGGCCGATCACGTGGCCGGGCGAGGTCCACATGCGGACGGTGAAATCGTCCCCGCCCGAGATCACCGCGCCCTCCGCGAATATCACCGCGTTCACCGCCGCCTCGTGGCCATCGAGCCAGTGTGGCGCGGTTCCGTCCCAAAGCCCCACGGCATTGTCGAAACTGGCTGTGGCGATACGGTCCTGTGGCGATACGGCAATCGCCATCACCGGGCCGCCATGCCCCTTGAGCGAAAAGAAATCGCCCGCACAGAGCGGCGCGGGCGCCAGGATGGAAAGGAACAGGACCAGCGCCGCGCGCATGGGCTACTCGGCCGGCGTGGCGCTCGTGCGCCCGGCCTCCTTCGCTTTGACCTCATCGACCCAGAGGCTGTGGTGTTCGCGGGCCCATTGTTCGTCGACCTCGCCAGTGCCCATTGCGTCGAAAGCGCCCTCCATCCCGACCGAACCCAGATAGATATGGGCAAAGATCATCGCCAAAAAGACGAAGGCGACAATGGTGTGCCAAAGCTGCGCGAACTGCATTTCCTCGTGCGGGGCCAGCTGTTGGGGCAGGGGGTCGGCGCCCACGAGCCCCGGCAGGCCGAGGTCGTTGATCACCGCAAAGGTCTTGGCGAACATCGGCAGTTGGAACGGAAACAGCAGCGAAAGGCCAGACAGGCTGATCGACAGACCCAAAACGACACAGCCCCAAAAGATCAGCTTCTGACCTGCGTTGAACTTGCGGGCCGGAGGATGCACGCCCTTGGAGAACAACCCGCCGCCCTTGGCGAGCCAGACCAGATCATGACGGTTTGGAATATTGTGCAACGTCCAGTTCAGGATCACGATCACGAGCCCCAGCATGAAGGCCCAGGCGATGTTGTTGTGTACCCATTTGCCAGCCAGTGCGATGGTGGCATAGGCGTCCTTGCCGATGAGCGGAATCAGCGCCATCCGTCCGAAAAGCGTGATCAGCCCGGTCAGCCCGAGGATCAGGAAGCTGCCCGCAAACAGCCAGTGGCCAAAGCGTTCGAACCCGGAAAACCGGAGGATCGCTCGCCCGGTTCTGGGGCCGTCGATCCTGATCTTGCCGCGCAGCAGGTAGAACAAAGCCAGCGCGATCAACGTGCCGCCCAACAGCCAGGCGCCATAGGTCGCGAGCGGACCTCTGCGAAACTGAAGCCACCACATGCCGCTGTCCTGGATGATCACGCCCGCGGCCGGGCTGCGCGACGTCACGGTGACATCGGCGCTGCCATAGCGCAGAGCGCGGAACATGTCCGCATCCGAGGCGCCGCCAAGCGTTCCCAATTGCGACCGGATACCGGCGCCGTGATCGGCGCCGGTGTTAACGCGACGATAGCTGTCATCGACCTTTTCACCGCGCTGACGAGCGAGAATATCCTCGAGCGTGGTTGCGCCGCCAGTTGCCGCGCGGTCGGCTTCCGCCGCCGGGGCGGACTGTTCCTGCGCGATGGCGATTCCGGCCCAGATGGTGACGATCAGAAGCGCAATCAGGTGACGCATCGTTGGTCCTTTCGCGGTGTTCAGCGGTCGAAACCGCCGACCTGCCCGTAAAATTTTGCACCGACCGGCGCAAGCGCCGCACGCAGGTCATCCTGTGCAGGTCCATAGACATCGAACCCTGTCGGGGCCAGCGCGCCCAGGAACCGGTCGGCAAAGTTGGCGCCGAAAATCCCCATATGGATCATGGCGTCGGCGTTGGACGCGTAGCGTTCGAAGATGTGGACCTCGTCACCTTCACGGTGCCATTCATAGCTTTTCGCGCCGCTTTCCTTCAGCGTCGCCTCGACCATTTCCGGCATCAGCGCCTCGAAGGCCGCTGCCTGGCCGTCCTTGATCTGCAGCCGCAGCACCCAGTAAACATCGTCCGTCATCGTGTCGCTCCAATGAAAAAGCGTCCCGGCCCGAAGGCCGGAACGGTGTCAGGTAACGGGGTCGGCCTCAGCCGCCCTTCTGGTCATAGGCGGTGCCCCAACCCCAGGCGCCCGAGCCGAAACCGCGCGCCACGACACGTTCGCGATAGATCGCCGACACGACGTCGCCGTCGCCCGCCAGCAGCGCCTTGGTCGAGCACATCTCGGCGCATATGGGCAGCTTGCCCTCGGCAATCCGGTTCCGCCCGTACTTGGCGAATTCGGCGGTGGAGTTGTTCTCTTCCGGCCCACCCGCGCAGAAGGTGCATTTGTCCATCTTGCCGCGCGACCCGAAATTGCCCGCCTGCGGATATTGCGGCGCGCCGAACGGGCACGCGTAGAAGCAATAGCCGCAACCGATGCAGAGATCCTTGGAGTGCAACACCACGCCGTCCTCGGTCTGGTAGAAGCAATCCACCGGACAGACCGCCATGCAGGGCGCGTCGGAACAATGCATGCAGGCCACCGAGATCGAGCGTTCGCCCGGTTT
>CAYGNB010000175.1:0-6782 GCA_964351135.1 uncultured Rhodobacterales bacterium
GCATCGAACGCACCGGCGCTGGCGCGGGCCTTTCTCGAACTGCACCGCTCCTACCGGCAAAGCCACGAACGGCTGGCATCGCTGGACGAGGCGTTGGGGCGCGAGGATGCCCGCATTCAGGCCAGCCCCTGGGACGAGGTGCGCGACTTCTTCCACTATTGCGACAACTATATCGACGCGGTGGATCGCGCGGCCGAACGCTTTGCCGGCAGCCCTGCGACCGGCGTCGAAGAGGTACGCCGGGCGGCGTTAACCCAGCTTTCGGATCGCGGGATCGAGGTGCAGACCGCCGACATGGCGACGCTGCGGCTCTACGATCCCGACAGCCGGACGCTGCGGCTGTCCGCCCGCGTGCCGCCCGAAACCCAGCTGTTCCAGATGCTGCTGCAGGTGGCGCTGCTGCGGCAGGATGCACTGCTGGAAGCCACGCTGGATTTTGCCCGGTTTCAGAGCGACGAGGCGCGCTCAATCGCCAAGATCGGGCTGGCCAACTACTATGCCGGCGCGGCGATGATGCCCTATGGCGCCTTTCTCGCGGCAGCGCAGGAACACCGGCACGATCTCGAACGCCTGAGCCTCGAATTCGGCGCCTCCATCGAACAGGTGGCGCATCGCCTGTCGACATTGCAGCGTCCCGGGGCCAAGGGGGTGCCGTTCTTCTTTGCCCGGGTGGATCAGGCCGGAACGATCACCAAACGCCATTCCGCCACGCGGCTGCAATTCGCGCGGTTCGGCGGGGCCTGCCCGCTGTGGAACGTACACCGCGCGTTCGAGACGCCGGGTCGGTTCCTGCGCCAGCTGGCGGAAACGCCGGATGGCGTGCGCTATATCAACCTCGCGCGGGACGTCTCGAAACCGGGTGGCTCGTGGGGGGCGCCTGTACGCCGCTATGCCATCGCGCTGGGATGCGAGGTCCGCCACGCCGGATCGCTGGTCTATGCGGACAATCTGGATATCGACAACGCGAATGCCTATGAGCCGATCGGCATTTCCTGCCGCATCTGCGAACGGCGGGATTGCCACCAGAGATCGGTGCCGCCGCTGGAACGGCGGCTGACCGTCGAGGCCAACGAACGCGGTATCCTGCCCTATCGGGTCGGCTGAACCAGTCCTCGAGGCACCGCTGACAGACGATCAAAAAGCAGTCGCCCGGGAAACAGACTGTTCCCCGGGCGATTTCTCGCAGGGCGTCACCTGCGTCGGATCAGCCGTTCGACAGCATGCCCCAGATCTGGTCCTTCAGCAGCGCCCGCTTCTTGCGCAGCTCCACCTCGGCCAGCTCTTCCATCGGCTCGACGTTGGTCTCGGCGCGATGCACCGTCCGGTTGATCTCGTGATACTCGTCGGCCAGCCGGGCAAAATGCGCGTCTTCGCGTTTCAGGCGGCTCATCAGCTCGATCTTATCGGGGAATTCCTCGGCCAGTTCGTGCGGGGTGTGGGACATGCGATTCTCCTTTGTCGCGGTTCCATCCAAGACTTCCATGCCGCGCTATCCGGTTCCTTGACACCAGTCAAACCGGAACCGGATCTGAATCTTTATCGGCGCGCCCGTCGCCAGCCCGCAGCCCGCGCCTCGGCTTCGGAACAGAACCAGCGTTCGCCCTTTGCAGCGGTGATCCGCGTCCGGTCGTAATGCTGTTGCCCCGGCAGGTGGTAGATACGCGCGCCCTTGGATGAGATATTGCCCTTGATCGGGCAACCCGCATGTGAGGCCGTGACCCGTTGCGCGGCCACCGCCCCCAAATCGCGCTTGGCCGCGCGGTAATCGGAAGGGCGCTGCGCCTGTCCGGCGTGCAACCCGCGCGCATTTACCGCCGCACCCTTTTCATCCAGATCATATTCCATCGAATATCTGCGAAAGGCGAAGGCGACGCCCTCGGCCACCAGTTCGCGCCCGGCGTCACGGCCGTTGACCGTGCAACGCGCCACGATCCGGCCATAGCGGTCGGTGTCCACCGGCGTGCAGACCGCATGCCGACCCTGAAACCGCTGCCGCGCCTGCCGGGTGGCCCAGCTACCGCAGCGCCAGGACGATCCGTCAGCGCGTTTGCATGTCTGCGCTGCCTCGGGCGCGTCGATTCCGTGCAGGCGCACCCGCGCGCCGCCGACATCCCAGGTATCGGCATCGACCACTTCAATCACGCCTGTGACCGCAGGCGCGGCACCGAGCGGTGCAATGGGTATCATCGCCAGAACGAAGGCGGCACAAATCCTTAACATCCGGTTAATATGGACAGCCGAAGCCGCCCATGCAATCGGGCGCATCAAGAAAAGCCCGGGCAGATCTTACCGCTGGGCGGTCTCCCATCCGGGATGGATCCACGGGCGGTCATTCGTACACGGCAAAGGATCGCGACCCAGAATGTGATCCGACATCTTTTCGCCCACCATGATCGATGGCGCGTTCAGGTTGCCATTGGTAATGCGCGGGAACACCGAACTGTCCGCGACGCGCAACGCATCGACGCCGATCACCCGGCCCGCCTGATCCACCACCGCATCTGGATCGTCCGCTCGACCCATCCGGCAGGTCCCACAGGGATGAAAGGCGCTCTCGGCATGTTCGGCGATGAAGCCGTCCAGTTCGTCATCGCTTTGCAACGCCTCGCCCGGCTGGATCTCGTGCCCCGCGAACGGCGCAAACGCCTGCTGGGCAAAGATCTCGCGTGTCAGCCGGATACAGGTACGGAACTCTTCCCAGTCGCTGTCGTGGGACATGTAGTTGAATCGGATCACCGGCGCGTCCTCGGCCACGGCGGAACGTAACGACACCCGGCCCCGGCTCTTTGATCGCATCGGCCCCACATGGGCCTGGAATCCGTGGCCCTCGGCGGCAGCCTTGCCGTCATATCGCACGGCGATGGGCAGGAAATGATACTGGATATCCGGATAGGCGATCCCCGCCCGAGACCGGATGAAGGCCGCGCTTTCGAACTGGTTTGACGCGCCCAGCCCGGTGCCGGTAAACAGCCATTGCGCCCCGATCAGCGCCTTGCTGGCAAGGTTCCAGTGTTTGTAGAGCGTGATCGGCTGCTTTGCCGCCATCTGGATGTAAAGCTCCAGATGATCCTGAAGGTTGCCGCCGACACCGGGCCTGTCGGCCCGCACCTCGATACCGTGGTCGGCCAGATGCGCAGCGGGGCCGATGCCCGACAGCATCAGCAGCTTGGGCGAATTGATCGAACTGGCGGCGAGGATCACCTCGCGCCGCGCGCGCACGATCTCGCGCACGCCGGCGCGGGCGATCTCAACCCCGGTTGCGCGCCCTTCCTCTATCACCACGCGCACGGCCAGACCACGCAGCAGATCGCAATTGGGCCGGGACAGCGCCGGGCGCAGATAGGCATTGGCCGCCGACCAGCGCCGCCCTTTCCAGACGGTCTGTTCCATCGGGCCGAAGCCTTCCTGCTTCTCGCCGTTGTAATCGCCGGTGATTTCGTATCCCGCCTGCTGCCCTGCTTCGACAAAGGCATGGAACAGCGGGTTCGCCCGTGGCCCACGGGTCACATGCAGCGGCCCGTCGGTGCCGCGCCACCGCGGATCGCCGCCATGGCCACCGTCATGCCAATGCTCCATCCGCTTGAAATAGGGCAGGACGTCGGCAAAGGCCCAGCCTTCGGCCCCGCTTTCGGCCCAATGGTCGAAATCCATCGCGTGGCCACGGACATAGACCATGCCGTTGATCGAGGACGAGCCGCCGATCACCTTACCGCGCGGGCACACCAGCCGGCGGTTGTTCAGATGCGGCTCGGGCTCCGAGAGATACCCCCAGTCGTAGCGCGCCATATTCATCGGATAGCTCAGCGCGGCGGGCATCTGGATGAACGGACCGGCGTCGGTGCCGCCATGTTCGATCACCAGCACCGAGGCACCCGCCTCGCTCAGCCGGTACGCAAGCGCACAGCCGGCGGATCCGGCCCCGACAATGACGAAATCGGCCTCCATCATCCGGCGTCCGGGTGCGTCAGCATGGCATAATCGACCATGACGTGATCGCGAAAGGCGGGCCGGGCCGAAATCCGGTCATACCAGTTGGCCACATGTGGAAAGTGTTGTCTTGGAATATCAATATCATAATAGCGGTACATAATGTGACCGGCCACGATATCGGCGAGGCTGAACGCATGTCCTGCCACGAAGTCGCGGCCGGTCAGCGCCGCATCCAGCTTGGCCAGTTCGCCCTCGAACGCCGCGACCGCTGCCAGCAGCGCCGCCTCATCCCGGTCCTTGGCCGCGGTGCGCACCCGCGCCCAGAAAATCGGAACGGTGAATTCCTGGGCAAGCGACAGCTTGGCCCATTCGGCCCACATATCCACCTGCGCGCGCGCCACCGGGTCCGCCGGCCAGAAGGCGCCGCCATCGCCGTAACGCGCGGCGAGATAGCGCAGGATTGCGCAGCTTTCCCAAATCACCAGGTCGCCATCCCGCAGCACCGGCACCCGCCCGTGCGGAGTCAGGGCGCGAAACTCCGGCGTGTCGAGCCCGCCATGCACATGGCCGTAATCCAGGCGATCAGCCGTCAGCCCCAGTTCGGCCAGCCCCCACATCACCGCCTGCACATTGGATGAAGTCGCGCGCCCGTATACCGTGATCCCATCCGCCATCAGAACGGTGCCTCCAACGCGCCCATGCGCACGAAAACCGATTTGAGTTGCGAATAGTGTTCGATCGCGGCGGCGGCGTTTTCGCGCCCCACACCCGACAGTTTGGCACCGCCGAACGGCACCTCGACCGGCGCGTCGTTGTAGGAGTTGATGAAACAGGTGCCGGCCTCGAACGCAGCCGCCACGCGGTGCGCGCGCGCCAGATCCGAGGTGAACACCCCGGCGGCGAGACCGAATTCGGTCGCATTGGCGCGCGCCATTGCCTCGTCTTCGGTTTCGAACCCCAGCACCGCCATGACCGGGCCGAAGATCTCTTCGCGGGCGATCACCATGTCATCGGTCACATCCGCGAAAACCGTGGGTTCCAGATAGAACCCGGCACGGTCGATGCGCCCGCCGCCGCAGACCAGCCGCGCGCCCTCGGCCTTGCCCCGGTCGATATAGCCCAGCACGATATTCATCTGTGCCTCGCTCACCATCGGGCCAAAGCTCACGGCCGGATCCAGCGGGTCACCGATCACCGCCCCCTTCAGCCGCTCGGCCAGCCGGGCGAGAAACGCCTCGCGAATGCCGTTCTGTACGAATACCCGGGTGCCGTTGGAACAGACCTGCCCGGAGGAATAGAAATTGCCCAGGATCGCACCGGATACCGCGCTGTCGAGATCGGCATCGTCGAAGACCAGCAACGGAGACTTGCCGCCCAGTTCCATCGTGACATGCTTGATGCCTTCGGCGGCGGCGGCATAGACCTTGCGCCCGGTAGGCACCGACCCGGTCAGGGACACCTTGTCCACCCGCGCGTCCCCGACCAGCGACGCCCCCACTGCACCGCGCCCCTGGATCACGTTGTAAAGCCCGGCGGGAAGCCCGGCCTCGTGCAGAATCTCGGCCACCTTCAACGCACAGAGCGGCGTGGTTTCCGACGGTTTGAAGATCATCGCATTGCCGCAGGCCAACGCCGGCGCACCTTTCCAGCAGGCGATCTGGGTCGGATAGTTCCAGGCCCCGATCCCCACGCACAACCCCAGTGGTTCGCGCCTTGTATAGGCCCAGTCCTCGCCCAGCTGGATATGCTGGCCGGTCAGGGTCGCCGCCATGCCACCGAAATATTCCAGCGCATCCGCGCCACTGGTGGCGTCCGCCACCGATGTTTCCTGATAAGGTTTCCCGGTGTCGCGCGTTTCCAGCACCGACAGGTCGTGATTGCGGTCGCGCATGATGTCGGCGGCGCGGCGCAGGATGCGCCCCCGTTCCGTGCCGCTCATCGCCGCCCAGGCGACCTGCGCCGCGCGTGCCGAGCTGATCGCGCGTTCGATGATGGCCGGGGTGGCCTCGTGCACGGTGGCAATCACCTCGCCGGTGGCAGGATAGATCACCTCGATCGGCGCGCCGGCGCTGTCCTCGACATAGGTGCCGTCGATGAAATGGCTGGCCTCGGGCTGGGTCGGATAGGTCATTGAGATTTTTCGCCTCCGGCGGGGATATTTGAAGCAAGAGGATGGGGCTGAAGACCGCGCGGCGCGCGCTGGCTTTCCTCGAGGTCGTTCAGATCGAGATGGTTCCGCATGTAGCGTTCGCTGGCGCGCTGCAGCGGCTGGTAATCCCAGGGGTAATGGCCACCCTGGCGCAGGGCGTCGTAGACCAGCAGCCGCCGCGCCTGACTGGCGCGCACCTGCGCATCGAAGCGGTCGAGATCCCAGCGCGCCGCCGCCTCGGCGCGGAAGGCGGCAAGCGTTTCGGCATGAGCCGGGTCCGTCGCGAGGTTGCGCAGTTCCTGCGGATCGCTGTTCAGATCGAACAGCTGTTCGGGATCGGCGGCGCAGGCGGTGTACTTCCAGCGCCCGCGGCGCAGGCCGACCAACGGCGCAACCGAGGCTTCGGCGGCGTATTCCATCGCCACCGGGGCATCCCGCCCCTGCCCCTGCATCTGCGGCAGCAAGCTTTGACCGTCGACCCAGTCGGCAATATCCGCGAGCGCCAGACCGGCCAGATCGGCCAATGTCGGGACAACGTCCAGTGTTGAGACGGGTGTGTCGATCCGCCCCGGCTCCATACCCGGGGCTGAGATCATCAGCGGCACCCGCGCCGAGCCTTCGTAGAAGCTCATCTTGAACCACAGGCCGCGCTCGCCCAGCATGTCGCCGTGATCGGACAGGAACAGCACAATCGCCTCCTGCC
>CAYGNB010000176.1:0-6775 GCA_964351135.1 uncultured Rhodobacterales bacterium
TGCCCGGTCATCGATTTGGTCGAGCTGATCGGGGGCGTGCTGCCTTCGCCGAATACCCGGCGCACCGCCTCGACTTCGCCGACATCCCCGACCGGGGTCGAGGTGCCATGCGCGTTGATATAGCTGACCTTTCGGCCCTCGGGCAGCGTGCCGCGCGCCAGTCGCATCGCCCGTTCGCCGCCTTCGCCAGACGGTGCGACCATATCGTGCCCGTCCGAGGTGGCGGCATAGCCGGTCACCTCGGCATAGATCTTGGCGCCACGGGCGCGGGCATGTTCGAGGTCCTCCAGCACCACGATGCCGCCGCCGCCCGAAATCACGAACCCGTCGCGATCGGCGTCGAAGGCGCGGCTGGCGCGGTCCGGCGTGTCGTTGTATTTCGATGACATCGCGCCCATCGCGTCGAACAGGCAGGACAGGGTCCAGTCCAGTTCTTCGCCACCGCCGGCGAACATCACGTCCTGCTTGCCCAGCATGATCTGTTCGGCGGCGTTGCCGATGCAGTGCAGCGAGGTCGAACAGGCCGAGGTGATGGAATAATTGATGCCCTTGATCCGGTAGGCTGTGGCCAGGTTGGCCGAGATGGTCGAGGACATACATTTCGGCACCGCGAAGGGACCGATCCGCTTGGTCGCGCCGGTTTTCAGCACCACCTGGTGGGCTGCCAGCATCGAACTGGTCGATGGCCCGCCGGAGCCGGCCACCAGCCCGGTGCGCGGGTTGACCACGTCGGCCTCGTCCAGCCCGGCGTCCGCGATGGCCTGACCCATCGCGATATGCGCATAAGCCGCGCCCGGCCCCATGAAGCGCAGCGTGCGCTTGTCCACATGGTCCTTCACGTCCAGCTTCAGCGTACCCGCGACGCGGCTGCGGAACCCGTGTTCGGCCATCTCGGGCGAGGCCTCGATTCCGGATTTGCCCGCGCGCAACGAGGCCGCGACCTCGGTGGCGTTGTTTCCTATGGACGAGACGATGCCCAGACCGGTGACGACGACACGGCGCATTTGCGGCTTCCTTCTCAGACTTGGTTCAGGCGCCGGCCGCGGCGGCCAGCCCCACTTTCATGTCCTTGACTTCGCAGACGGTCTCACCATCGGCTTCCACGCGACCGTTGGCAACGCCCATTTTCAGGCGGCGGTCGATCACGCGGGTGAAATTCACGTGGTAGGTGACCAGTTTGCGGTCTCCGCGGACCATGCCGGTCAGCTTGACCTCGCCCGCGCCCAGCGCGAACCCCTGACCCTGCCAGCCGCGCCAGCCCAGGTTGAATCCGGTCAATTGCCACAGGCCGTCCAGCATCAGACAGCCGGGCATCACCTCGTTGCCGGGAAAATGGCAGGGAAAGAACCAGAGGTCCGGTTTGATATCCAGTTCGGCCACGATATGGCCCTTGCCGTGTTCGCCGCCATCGGCGCTGACATCGGTGATCCGGTCCATCATCAGCATCGGCGGTTCGGGCAATTGAGCGTTTCCGGGGCCGAACAGTTCGCCGCGGGCACATTTCAACAGGTCGTCCTTGTCGAAACGGGTCGGGTACTGGGACATGCGGCGGCTCTCCTTGCGGCGCGGGTTCGCCGACCCCTCTAACACCGGCCCTGTCGGTCCCGCAAGGGCAGGAACAGGAGCGGCCCATTGGCCGCGGCGTCAGTGCCGCAACCGCCGATGAAAGTGATTTTCATTTGAACTCCGGCCGCCAGCGGCCTTATATATCAAGCGCAAGCAAGCGACGGACAGCACCGATGACGCGTGAATCGACCCGGATCGCCAGCGAATGGCTCAGCGGCGCAGGATTGCGCCCCACCCGGCAGCGCGTGACGCTGGCCGAGTTGCTGGTGGGCGACGGGCAGCATCGCCATGTCACGGCGGAGAGCCTGTTCGACGCCGCAAGCGCGAGCAGCGCGCCGGTTTCACTGGCTACGGTCTACAACACGTTGCGGGCCTTCTGCGATGCGGGGCTGCTGCAAGAGGTGACGGTGGACGGCCAGCGCAGCTACTTCGATACCAACACCAGCGATCACCCGCATTTCTACTGGGAAGACGAAGGCCGCCTGACCGATGCGCCGGCCGACCAGATCAAGATCGCCCGGCTGCCCGATGCGCCCGAAGGGGCCGAAATCGCGTCGGTCGACGTGGTGATCCGCCTGCGCCGTATCTGAGCGCAGCGGCGTTCGCTATATATTTGTCATAGGCAGAAACAAGGCGTGTCGGGGTGCGCGTGCCGACTGTGGCCCTTGTATTGAATGCCGGGACTGGGGAAGATTGCGCTCGTTCATTGCTGGAGTTGTGCGTTGACCCATCCGTTGATTTCGCCCGAAGACATCGAGACCTATGACCGCGATGGCGTGGTACTGGTGCGGGGGCTGTTCGCCGATCAGGTGGCGACCCTGCGCGACGGCATCGCCGCCAACATGGCCGATCCGGGGCCCTATGCGTCCGAGAACAAGCGCGCGGGTGAAAGCGGGCGATTCTTCGACGACTATTGCAACTGGACCCGGATCCCGCAGTTCCGGGAAGCGATAGAAACCTCGCCCGTCGCCGAGGTGGCCGCCGATCTGATGCAATCGCGCAGCGTGCAGATGTTCCACGATCATGTGCTGGTCAAGGAACCCGGCACGTCGATGGCCACGCCCTGGCATCAGGACAGCCCCTATTACTTTGTCGAGGGCATGCAGACGATCAGCTTCTGGTCGCCGCTCGACCCGGTGCGCGAGGCGACGCTGCGCTGTGTGGCCGGGTCGCATCGCTGGGAAAAGGAAGTGCTGCCGACCCGCTGGGCGTCGGAACAGGCGTTCTTCGACAGCGGTGATTACATGCCGGTCCCGGATCCCGAGGCCGAGGGGATGCGGATCGTCGAGTTCGAGATGGAACCCGGCGACGCGGTGGCCTTCAACTTCCGTACCCTGCATGGCGCGCGCGGCAATGACAGCCCGACCCGCCGGCGGGCATTTTCGCTGCGGTTGGTGGGTGACGACGCGCGGTACGTCGAGCGCCCCGGCCCGACCTCGCCGCCCTTTCCGGGCCATGACATGCTGCCGGGTCAGCGGTTGCGTGAAGACTGGTTCCCGCCGCTGCTGCAGCGATAGGGGGCTTTGCCCCCTCGGCCTGCGGCCTCACCCCCAGGATATTTCCGGCAAGAGGAAGGGGAGGCGGTTCAGAACCACTGGCCGGGTTCCATCAGTCCGAGATCCAGCAATTGCCGCGACTGCCAGTCGAACGGAACCGAGGCGCGCCAGCGGAAACTGTCGATGGCCTCTGACGAATGGGGATTTCGCTTGAGCGCCTTGGCGGCGCGGAACGAACAGACCGCCGCGGTCAGGTTGTGGTGCCAGGGGCAGGCATAGGTGTTGTATTCTGGATCGTTGAAACTGTGATCGCCGCGGAGTTCGAGGCCGGGTCGGGCGCGGAACAGCGACACCCTGTCGATGCGGCGGCGAAGTTCGGGCACATGTTCTTCGTAGCGCCGCCGCAGTCCGCCGAAGAAATCCAGTTGCCGTTCCCGCGGCCAGCCGGTTTCCGGGTCGTTTCGGGCCAGCGCGTAGTAGCCGGTGCTGTCCAGCCAGGCATCGCGCGCCACGCCGGTCGGGTGGGCCGTCAAGTCGGCCGCGTAGAGGTCGATTACGAAGGTGATCATGGCGTCGCGCCGTTCTTCGGCATGGAAGGTCAGCATTTCGCCGACGCTGCGCGTTTCCGAGAACGGGTGAAACAGATATTCGGCGTTGAAGCAGTAGTGGAACCAGGTGCCCGGCGCTGCCGCGATCAGCCGGTTCACCGTGTCCGGCACAACGTCGGTCGCGCCGGTATCGCAGTCGATCCGTTGCACTTTGTCATCCAGATCGGGCGGGAAATCCAGATCGGGCGGCGCCAGCGCCAAGACGGGGTCGAAGCCGCGAGCGAGCAGGTGGTGCAGTGTGGAGCCGATCTCGACCTCGTCTTCGACGAACAGGATGGCGACCGGGCCACGCGCAAGCGTCTGCCGCCCCCGTTTCAGAAAGTCGTTCAGCGATGTGTAAGGTCTGCCCATCTCGGCCCCTGATCTGGTCCTTTCGCGAAAATTCGGTTAATTGGGCCGCCATTGCAAGCCGCCCCTGTCCGGTTTAGGGGAGCCGTTCCCGACCACCCGCGAAAGCCGTTGCCATGACCGCGCCCAAGAAGCTCTTTATCAAGACCTATGGCTGTCAGATGAATGTCTATGACAGCGAACGCATGGCCGAGACGCTGGGCGGGCAGGGCTATGTGGCGACCGACAGCCCCGACGACGCGGACATGATCCTGCTCAATACCTGCCATATCCGCGAAAAGGCGGCCGAAAAGGTCTATTCCGAACTCGGCCGGTTCCGGGGGCTGAAGGCGGAAAAGCCCGATCTGAAGATCGGCGTGGCGGGCTGTGTTGCCCAGGCCGAGGGCGAGGAAATCATGCGCCGCCAGCCGCTGGTCGATCTGGTGGTCGGTCCGCAGAGCTATCACCGCCTGCCCGAGATGGAGGCAAAGGCACGCAACGGCGAGAAGGCGCTCGATACCGATTTCCCCGAGGAGGACAAGTTCGAGCGGCTGAAGAACCGGCCCCGCGCGGCGCGCGGCCCCACCGCGTTCCTGACCGTGCAGGAAGGGTGCGACAAGTTCTGCGCCTTTTGCGTTGTGCCCTACACCCGCGGCGCCGAGGTCAGCCGCCCGGCGAAACGGGTATTGGACGAGGCGCGCGGGCTGGTCGAACGCGGTGTGCGCGAGATCACGCTGCTCGGGCAGAACGTGAATGCCTATCACGGTGCCGGCGAGGGCGGCGACTGGTCGCTGGCGCGGCTGATCCGCGAACTGGCCCGGATCGACGGGCTGGAGCGTATCCGCTATACCACCAGTCACCCCAACGACATGGAGGACGATCTGATCGCGGCCCATGGCGACTGTGCCAAGCTGATGCCCTATCTGCACCTTCCGGTGCAGTCCGGCAGCGACCGGATCCTCAAGCGGATGAACCGCAAGCACACCGCCGAAAGCTATGTCCGGCTGATCGAGCGGATCAGGGCCGCGCGCCCCGACATCCTGCTGTCGGGTGATTTCATCACCGGGTTTCCCGAAGAAACGGACGCCGATTTCCAGGCCACGATGGACCTGATCGAAGAGGTGAATTACGGGCAGGCCTATTCCTTCCGCTATTCCACCCGCCCGGGTACGCCCGCGGCTGAACGCCCCCAGGTGCCGGACGAGGTGGCGACCGACCGGTTGCATCGGCTGCAGGCGCTGATCACGCGCCAGCAACGCGCGGTGCAGGACGCCATGGTCGGGCGCGAGGTCGGGGTCCTGTTCGAGAAACCGGGCCGTCAGCCGGGCCAGATGGTCGGCAAATCCGATCATCTGCACGCGGTACATGTTCAGGCGCCGGATCTGGTGGCGGGCGATCTGCGCCAGGTGCGGATTACCGCGTCGGGGGCAAATTCGCTCGCCGGTGAATTGCTGTAACCACCATTATCGTACGGGGCATTGCGCATGCCGCAATTCCGCCTATGTGGTGGTGCGAATCTGCAACTTCGTCCTACGAGCATCTGGGGATTCGCGGTAACTGCACGGATTTTGCTGGATTCTTGCCTGCGATCTGACGCATTGATTATCTCGAATTCATGATGGCCCGTTGTGTGTTGGGTCGTATGTATGTGAAGGTGGCTACGTCATGGACATTCGTCGGATCTCTCCTCTCCTCGGGCGGTTGCTCTGCGCGGCTGCGCTGGCCACCGCTTCGACCGCAGCCGTGGCAGGGAATGTCACGCCGGTTGTCGTGGAACCCGCAGTGCAGGCGCCGGCCCTTGTCTGGGAAGGGTTCTATGCGGGCGGCTCGCTTGGCTATGCCAGCGGTGGTGACGACCGGGTTGGCCATCGTGATCCGTCCGGCGCCAACGTCGCCAGCCCGGGAACGCTGAATCCCGGTGGTTTCAACTATGGCCTGCGCCTTGGCTGGCGCGGTGAGCGGCCGCTGGAAAGCCGGTCTTTCGTCTATGGTGTGGAACTGGGTTACGATGGGGGCAGCATCGAGGACGACTTCAGCACCGCGACCCACAATGCGGCGGTCGAACTGAACGGTGCGTTGTCGCTGCGGCTGAGAAGCGGGTTCACCAACGAATCGCGGAACACCTGGTTCTACGGCATGCTGGGCTACACCCGGGGCGATTTCGACTATCGCGTATCCGGAACTGCCGGTGGCGATACCATCAACCTCGATTCCGGGTTCGACAGCGATGGCTGGTCGGCCGGTCTGGGTGCCGAGCGGATGCTGAACGACAACCTGTCGCTGACCTTCGAATGGGAATACACCGAATTCGATTCCGTGGTCCTGTTCGATGCGGGCGGATCGTCGACCAAGGCCACGCCGAAATACAACAATTTCCGCGTTGGTCTGAACTTCCGCTTCTGATCCCGCCCGTGCATGGCGCGTTTTCTGGAATCATGATCGCGTCGGTACATTTTCTGCCTGTTGATGCTTGCGCACGACCCGCGAATCTTGGCACGCTTTGCTCAGACCGCCACAACAGGAGACCGGATTGGCCATTGGCGTCCTGACCCCCCCGCAAACCGGCGACGCCGCGCACGAAGCGCTGCTGGAATTTCCCGATAACCGGCTTCTCATCGACCTGTGTGGTGAATTCGACCGCAACCTTGCCGAAATCGAAAGCAAGCTGGGCGTGCAGATCCTGCGCCGCGGCAATCAACTGGTGGTGCTGGGCGACGAGGCCCCGCGACAGCAGGCGGTGGAAACGCTGTCGGCGCTGTATGCCCGGCTCGAGGCCGG